>JBEKKD010000501.1:0-3539 GCA_050010895.1 Armatimonadota bacterium | reverse complement strand
CGAACTCGACGAAATACAGGCCCATGCGCTCGCCCCTCGTCCAGATCACATGTGACACGTCGACGCCGTGCTCGCGAGCTTTGTTGGCGGTCATGCGCCCGAGCGGGTTATCGGGGAGTTTCGATACCCATGCGGTCCTGAGCCCGAGGCGGGCTGCGTCCACGGCGACGTTCAACTCCGCGCCGCCGATGCGGACGTCGAGGGTGGTCGTCTGTTCGAGGCGCTGAAAATCGGGCGGTGAAAGGCGGATCATCGCCTCGCCGAGGGTGATGATGTCGAATCGCCGGGGCATGGATTCCTCCTGAGTGTCAGGAGGTTCGAGGGAGGGTAGGGGAGGTCCTTGAAAGGCAGGGGGGAGTCCACTGAGGGACTCCCCTGCAAACGCCCACAGGCGCGACGCCTGTGCCACCGATAGCGAGTAGCTTAGGCCAACAGGCCGTACTTTTCGATGTTCTCGTCTGCCAGTTGTTGTATGCGCTCGATCACCGCTTTGCCTTCGTCGCCGCGGAAGAGGTGGCGGAACCGGCGCTGGACCTTCAGGTACTCCTCGACGGGCACCTTCTTGATCTTGCGGACGCGCGTGACCTTGCCGTACTCCCATTCGACCAGCGGATAGAGGCCGGTTTCGATGGCGAGCTTGCCGACTTCGATGCTGGCGTTGTCGTCATAGCCCCAGCCCGGCGGGCAGGGGACGTGGACCTGAACGTACTTCGGGCCGCGGATCTCAAGGGCTTTCTTGACCTTGCGCTTGAGGTCGGCGAAGAGCGCCATGGAGGCGACGGCGACGTAGGGAATGCCATGCGCGGCGCAGATCGCCGGGAGGTCCTTCTTCGGGCGATCCTCTCCATAGGACTTCTTCCCGGCCGGGCTGGTGGTGGTTGATGCCGCGAACGGCGTAGAGCCGGAGCGCTGCACGCCCGTGTTCATGTAGGCTTCGTTATCCATGCAGCAATAGAGCACATCGTGGCCGCGCTCCAGCATGCCGGAGAGCGCGCCGAAACCGATATCGAGGGTCGCGCCGTCTCCGCCGAAGCAGAGGACGCGAGTGCTCTCGAGCTTGCCCTGCTTGCGCAGCGCAGCTTCGATGCCGGAAGCGACCGCGGGATGGTTCTCGAACAGGGAGTGGATCCAGGGAACGCCCCAGGCCGTCTCCGGATACGGGGTGCTGAAGACCTCCAGACACCCGGTGGCATTGGCGACGATGCAGTTCGGCGCGGCCAGCTCCATGATCATGCGCACCGCGGACGCCTGCCCGCATCCCGCGCACGCGCGGTGACCGGGGAGGAAGCCACGACTAGCTTCATAGGTGAACTCGGTCTCGAGCGTCATCTCACTTCTCCTCCAGCAATTCGGTCCGCAGCCCGGCGAAGAAGTCTGTCTCGCCATCGCGAGCGCGGCGCACGATTTCATCGACGATGCTCATGGTGACATCGCGTCCGCCCAATCCGGTGACGGCGCATGCGACCGGCGGCGTGTTCGGCTGCCGATAGAGCGCGCCCCTGACCTCGGCGCCAACGATGCCATACCCGCCCATGCTGACTGCCTTCTCGACCACGATCACCTGCTTCGCGCCGGCGAGGGCCTGTCGCAGGTCATCCTGCGGGAACGGGCGATAGCAGCGCATCTTGAGCACGCCGATCTTGTCGCCCTTCTCGCGCTGCGCGTCAACCCAGTCCTTCAACGTGCCGACGACCGAGCCCATGGCCACGATGATGGTGTCGGCGTCATCGCAGCGGTACGGCTGAACCAGATCCCCGGCCCAGCGGCCGAAGGCGGACTTGAAGTCGCGAGCGACCTCTTTCACGACCTCGGCGGCGGCGAGCATTTCGTGATGGATCTGATAGCGCACTTCCTGGTAAAGCTCGGGGCCGGAGTAGACGCCGATGCTCACCGGGTCCGCCGGATCGAGCTTGAAGAGCGGGTTGAACGGCGGCAGGAACGTGTCCACTTTCTCCTGCTCGGGGACGTCAACCGCCTCGTACGTATGCGTGAGGATGAATCCGTCCATGCACACCATCACCGGCAGCAGCACCCGGTCATCCTCGGAGATCTTGAATGCCTGGATGTGCATGTCCAGGCATTCCTGACTGTCCTCGGCGTAGAGCTGGAGCCAGCCGCTGTCTCGCAGGGTCAGCGTGTCCTGTTGGTCGTTCCAGATATTCAGGGGCGCGGAGACGGCGCGGTTCACACCGGTGATAACCATCGGCAGCCGCATCCCGGCGATGTTGAAGAGCACCTCCAGCATGAGCAGCATGCCCTGCGACGTGGTGGCCGAGTAGGAGCGGCTGCCGGCGGCGACGGCGCCGAGGCAGACGGAGGCGGCGGAGTGCTCGCTCTCGACTCGCACGTACTCGGCATCGATATCGCCGTCGGCGACCATCTGGGAGAGCTCCTCGACGATGTGCGTCTGGGGGGTGATGGGATATGCGGAGATCACGCCCGGGCGACAGAGGCCGACCGCCTCTGCGACCGCTCGCGATCCTTCGATCATCTTGCGCATGGTTCTGGCTCCTCTACTCGTGCTTCTGCTGCATGGTGATCCCCTTCTGGGGACAGGCGGTGGCACAGAGGCCGCAGCCCTTGCAGAACTCGATGTCCGCTTCATACTGCTTCTTCTCGAGGTGGCGGATGCAGCCCTCAGGGCAGATAACTTCGCAGGTATTGCAGCCGGTGCACTTCTCGCAGTCGAACGTCGGGGTGAGAATGCCCCAGGAGCCGGTCTTGTTACGGAGAGACGAGCCAGGTCGGGCGACGCTCCCGAGCGGCGGCTTCCGGCGCGGTTTGGCGGATGCGGTCATTCCATTACTCCCTTATCGCCTCGTAGGCGCGCTGCGCGGCACGGATGTTCCGGTCGCCCAACTCACCCCGGAAACGGTGGCGGATGCTGCGCTCAATGGCATCGAGGCTGATCTGTCCGGAGAGCTTCGAGAACGCGCCGAGAATAGCGGTGTTCATGATGGGCCGGCCGATCTCCTCGACCGCGATTTGCGATGCGGGGAACGTGACGACCCGCGCCGAGGTCTTCAGGCCTAGCTCCGCGGCCGACCGCTCCGAGTTGATGAGCACCGTGCCGGTCGGCTTGAGGCCGGCGAGCACGTTCACGCTCTCCATGAGGGTCGCGTCCTGAACGATCACGTAGTCAGGCTCGTAGATCTGGCTTCGCACCCGGATCGGCTGATCGCTGATACGGCAGAAAGCCATCACCGGCGCGCCCCGCCGCTCGACGCCGAAAGCGGGGAATGCCTGCGCCTCTTTTCCGTCGTCGAAGGCAGCGACCGCTAACAGCTCAGCGGCTGTCACCGATCCCTGCCCCCCTCGTCCGTGCAGTCTGATCTCGATCATATGGTTCTCCCGTTGTCCGTGCAATGGGCAAGAGGTGAACTCGTGCCCAACCCAAGAGTGTTGCCAGCCAATACGCGTCCACAGGCGGGGGATCGCCCCGCCCGCGGCGTACATCGAGACTCCCGACACCCTCTCCCTGCGCCCAGGAGAGGGTTCGACTAGCTGAAGACAGGCTCCTCTTGCGTCAGACCGTCTTC
>JBEKKD010000500.1:0-5499 GCA_050010895.1 Armatimonadota bacterium | reverse complement strand
ACCTACGCCTTCCTGCGCGCGCTCGACCTGCGCCAGCCCGCCGCCCTTTTCGGCGCGCTCGTGGTCATGTTCAACGGCTTCACCGTCTCCTGGCTCGAGTACCCCACGCTCTCCCTCTGGGTGTTCATGTGGCTGCCCGCGATCCTGCTCTGCTACGAGCGCTCCCTCCGCCAGCCGCGCTCCCTCTGGCCCATCGCCCTCACCCTCGCCATCGCCATGCAGTTCCTCGGCGGCCACCTCCAGGTCTCATCCTACGTCATCATTGCCTTCCTGATCTACGTCGTGACTCGTTGCGTCGCCGCCGCAGTTCGTAGGGGCGACCCCAAAGGGTCGCCCGCCGTTTCCGTTACCGCCGCAGGCGGGAATCAGCGTTCATCGGCGTCCATCGGCGGATGGCCTTTGCCGTTGCCCTCGACTCCTCGCACCATCCTCCTCGCCCTCATCCCCCTCATTCTCGGCCTCGCCCTCGCCGCCGCCCAGATCCTCCCCACCCTCGAACTCGCCGGCCTCTCCGGCCGCGTCGCGCACGGCTCCAGGGGCGCGCTCAGCACCGCCTTCCCGCTCACGCACTTCATCCTCTATCTCGTTCCCAACTTCTTTGGCAATCCCGTGGACTACAACTACTGGGGCAACTACCGCGACGAAACCGCCTTCAACTTCTTCGAGACCGCGTGCTATGTCGGCATTCTGCCGCTCTTCCTCGCCGCCTGGTCGCTGCGGCGGCGCCGCGAACCCGCCTTCTGGTTCTGTGCCGCGCTCGTACTCTTCGCGGTCCTCGCCGCCATCGGTTCGCCCGTCTACTACCTGCTCTACCACCTCGCCCCGGGGTTCCACGAATTGGCCGGCCTCGGCCGCGTCCTCTGCCTCGCCGCTTTCGGCCTCGCCGGCCTCGCCGCCTTGGGATTGGACAGTCTGCTCCAACAGACCGAGTCGCGGCCGCCCCGCGCCGCATTTCTCTTCGGCGCGCTCGCCATCGCCGCCGCGTGGGGCGTATATCTCATTCATCAGCCCCTGGTCGCCGCGCTCGACCCGAAATTGCAGTTCGGAACGTACCAGACGCGCCAGTTCCTGTACTTCATCGTATTGGTCGCGGCGACATCGCTCATCATCGCCCTGCGCTCGCGGGCGAAACTCCCTCCTTCGTGGTTCGCTGCCGCCGCCCTCGCCATCCTCATCGCCGACCTCTTCGGCTTCGGCATCAACTTCAACCCTTGCATGCCGGCTTCTATGGCCTACCCCGAGACCGACTCGATTCGCTGGCTCGAGCAGAACGCCGGCCACGAACGCGTCACCTCCCTCGCCACCCACGGCCTCGACTGGATGCCGGCCAACGCCGCCATGGCATTCGGCCTGCGCGACATCCACGGCTCCGATTCCCTCCGCGTCCGCACCTCCTTCGACCTCGTCTCGCCCCTGGGCAGGAGCCAGGCCGACTACCCGACTCCGGACTCATACCTGATGGATGAGCTCAGTGTGCGATACCTGATGACGCGCCGCTACGTCACAGGAACGGGCAAGTGGAGACTCGCGCGCAATACAGATGCGCCGATCTACGAGAATGCCGGCCGGTCTGCTGCGAAGTCACGTTCGTATATTCTGTCTCCCCTCAGGGGCTACGAACCTGTATCATTCATACGTGATGACCCAGACGTTATCACATTGCAGGCAGACTCGGCCGATGGCGGGTGGCTTGTCCTCACCGACTCCTACTACCCCGGCTGGCGCGCCTGGATCGACGGCAAACCCGCTCCCATCGATCGGTTTTCCGATGCCCTCCGGTCAGTCGACGTGCCCGCAGGCCAACACACCATTGAGATGCGCTACCAGCCCTCTACCTTCCGAGTCGGCCTCTTCATCTCCCTGCTCGCCCTCGCCCTTCTCGCCGGCCTTGCGGCACTCGCGGTTCACGCGCCGTCGAGCGCTGATCTGTCATCCTGAGCGCAGCGAAGGATCACGCCGTCAGAATCTGCGTTCATCCGTGTTCATCTGTGGTTCCCCTCCCATACATCACCAGCAACGGCACTCCGTCCAACTCCACCGTCTCCGCCGGCTTCGCTCTTCTATACAGCTTCCAGCACAAATCCGTGAAGTCGCTCTGCATGCACTGGATCATCACGTAGTCCACCGACCCCGCCTGCGACTCATCGGCCGTGAACTCGATATCATCCCGCGCATGCTGCATCGTCAGCAGATAGATCACGCCCTTTGGGATCACCAAGACGCGCGGTTTCTGCTTCCCGATCTGATTCACGAAGTCCGCGCCCTCGGAGAACACCTGCCCCCAGTAGATCGTCTCGAACCCCCGCCGAGTCGCGCCCGCGGTTCCGCCGACGAACGCATTGTAGTAGGCAAGCTGGTACGGGTGCGTGTGCATCGTCCCGATCACGCTGGGCGCAATCAGCCCCGCGCCGATCATCACCGGTAGCAGCCGCGCCAGCCGCGCGTTCTCGTCACGCTGAAGAAATGGGAACGAGTTCACCCGCGCTGCGGCCCACGCAAATCCGCCCGCCGCGAGCGCCGCGATGAACGGGAACGCAGGCAGAAACAGGCGCTCGCCATTGTACTTCGGGCTGCTCGGCAGCGCGCTCGGAAGCAGCGTCACCGCCACCCCCAGCAGCAGCAGCGCCTGGTCCGCCTGTCGCCGCGGGCGCGCAGTCACGAGGCCGGCCAGCAGCGCGACCAGCACCAAGGCGGGCGTCGTCACCGCCGTGATCACGAACGGGTAATGCCAGGGCGCATACTGGTAGAGCTTGCCCAGATACCAGACGTTGTACGCGGCGTGCCCGAAGTGGAATGCGAGGTACCCCTTCATATGCGCGACCGGCGCAATCCACAGCCACGGCCACGCCGCGAAGAACACCGCCGGCCCGATCAGCATCACCGCCACCAGCTTGGGCCACTTCCGCCGGTGCCAGATCAGCCCCCATGGGATGAGCAGCACCGGGAGGAAGAACGCGTTGACCTTCGCCGATAGCGCCATGCCGAACGCGATCCCCGCCAGCGTCGCCCAACCCCACGAATCGCGCTTCATCGCCTGCGCGGCGAACGCGGCGGTGATGAAAAA
The DNA here is from genome assembly GCA_050010895.1 of Armatimonadota bacterium. GTDB lineage: Bacteria > Armatimonadota > Hebobacteria > Hebobacterales > Hebobacteraceae > JBEKKD01. Next base: position 2,435 of record JBEKKD010000500.1, on the reverse strand, counting down.
CCAGGCCGCGATGGGCATGTCCAGCGCGTCCAGATGCGCGTGCGCGAACACCCGCGGCATGGTGGCGAACACGAGCGCCGCCACCAGCCCCGCGCCCCATCCCCACACCCCGCGCACGAACAGGAACAGCCCGCAGATCGCCAGCGCATACCACAGCGCGCTCGGCAGCCGCATCGCCGTCAGCCCGACGAATATGTCCCCGAGCCAGCGATACGAGAACCCTGACGCCACCTTCTGCAGCGGAGGATGCTCGTGATTGAGATGCCAGGCCGCATCGATCGAATCGCGCGTCAGCGCTTCCCTCGGCGAGGCCGCCGCCTGCACCCACCACGCCGCGTATTTGCTCCCCGCGGACGCGTAGAACGGCTCATCGTACGTCGCGCCGTAATCCGTGGCAGTGAGCAGCACCCAGCATCGACGCCCCGCCTGCCCCCTCCCCTCACTCCCCCCTCCTCAGTCGCCACGGCAGCGCCAGCGCCTCCGTCACGATCGACCCCGACATCTTCGACTTCCCCGCGCGCCTCTCCGTGAAGCAGATCGGCGCCTCCACCACCCGGTAGCCGGCCTGCATCGCCCGATAGGTCATCTCGACCTGGAAGCCGTATCCCTTCGCGCTCACCGCGCCGAAATCGATCGCCTCCAGCGCGGCCCGCCGCCAGCACCTGAACCCCGCCGTCATGTCACGTACCGGCGAGCCCAGCGCGATCCGCACGTAGGCATTCCCCCACTGGCTGAGCAACCGCCGCCGCAGGCTCCAGCCCTTGGTTCCCCCGCCCGGCACCCACCGCGACCCTATCACCAGGTCGGCATCGCGCGCCGCCTCCAGCAGTCGCGGAAGATCCTCCGGATCGTGCGAGAAGTCGGCGTCCATCTCGAACACGAACTCGACATCGGGGCGCTTCAGCACCTCGCTGAACCCCGCCAGATAGGCCGGCCCCAAACCTTCCTTCTCCGCCCGGTGCAGCACGCTCACCCGCGGCTCTCTCGCGGCCAGCTCATCCGCCATCTGCCCGGTACCGTCCGGTGAGTTGTCATCGACCACCAGTAGCCGCCACCCGTTGAGCGCCAGCACCGCCTCCGCGATCGCTGGCAGCATCTCCCGCTCGTTGTAGGTCGGCACAACGACGATAGCTCGCGCCGGATCAGGTGCCGGCCTCATTGCGCTCCCGCCCGCATTGTCATTGCGAGCCGCCTCGGACCGGAAGGACCGAGGCGCGCGTGGCAATCTCGGCTCCACTCTGTTAGAATACGCCACACATGCGCATCCTCATGATCACGCCCAGCTTCCATCCCGCCGTCGGCGGGGTCGAAACGCACGTGCGCCGCGTTTCCGAGTGCCTCGCCGCCCGCGGGCATGAGATCACCGTTCTCACGCACTCCGATGAGCCCGGCGACGCTGAACTCGGTCCGCTCGCGGTGCACCGCCTCCCGCGCGCGAACTGGTGGCGCGCCTGGCAGGCCTCGCGGCCCCACATCGCCGCCGCGAATATCGTTCACTGCCACGACGCCTACAGCTTCCTCCACTTCTATCTGCCTTCCTGCTATCTCGGCCCCCGCCGCCCGGCCTTCGCCACCTTCCATGGATACGAGAGCTATCCCATTCGCTCTGAAGCCCTCCGGTGGCGCGCATTCGTCCGACGCCGCGTCAGGGACGCGCTCTGCATGGGCGAGTTCATCTGCCGCTGGTACGGCACGAAATGCGCGGCGGTGAGCTACGGCGGCGTCGATCCCGGTGAACGCCCCCCGCTTCCCCAGCGATCCGGCGCTCTGTTCATCGGGCGACTTGCGGAAGATACCTCCATCATGTTCTACCTGCACGCGCTGGCGCTGCTGAAGTCCGATCGCGGGCGCACGCTGCCGCTCACAGTCCTCGGCGACGGCCCCATGCGACAGCCCGCGGAGATGTACGCCAAGGCCCAGCGCCTCGACACGCGTTTCCTGGGCGCGGTGCCGAACCCGGACGAGTACCTCGCGCTCGCCGATATGGCATTCGTCTCCGGCTACCTCTCGATCTGGCAGGCGCTGGCCGCGCGCCGCCTCGTCTTCGCCGTCTACGAGAACGAACTCAAGCGGAACTACCTCACCTGCTTCCCGGAGGCCGATAAGGTCATGATGATCTCGGCCGAAGCGGAGGAGCTGGCCGATCAGCTTCTCCACTACCTCGACAATCGTGACATGTACGATGACAAGCGCGACCTCGGCGCGCGCCTCGCCGCCGAGAACACCTGGGATCGCGTCGCCGACCTCTATCTCTCTATGTATCGCGCTCGCGGCTGCGTCTGATGGCACGCACCGTCACCCTCATCATCACGCTCTACAACGAAGAGGACGGTATCCGCGCGCTCCTCGACTCCATCCTCGCCCAGACGCACCGGCCCGACGAGATCGTCATCTGCGACGCCGGCTCCACCGACCGCACGGTCGAGATCATCAAC
>JBEKKD010000499.1:0-3546 GCA_050010895.1 Armatimonadota bacterium | reverse complement strand
TACGGATAGGCGAACGCGCCGCTGGCCGACCGCCATAGCTCCGCCCCGGCCGAGGATAGGTGTACCACCTGGCTGTCCCCGTAATCCGCCACCCACCAGGAGCCATCTGTGGGGTTCACCGAGACGGACACCGGCTCATTGAACGCGGGGGAGACAGAGCGCCATGCTTCCACGACGGTTTCCGCCTTCGCTGGCGAAACGGCAGCCAAGAGCAACGCAGGCACAGCCACCAGCCACACCCAGACTTTCATCTCAGACCTCCCACCACCAGAGCGCCTCTGGAAAAGCGGCTGCTTGATAGATCGTGCTGTCCCGTGATTCTCCACACGGTTGTGCTCCCCAGAAACCCTATCCAGGCACTTCTGGGCGGTTTGCTTCACCGATGACGGCCTGCTACTCTCTGCTTCATGCACTGCCATTTCGTCCCTTTGGTTCGCGATCGGGTGTGTCTTCTCCGGCCTCTGCGATCTCGCCGGTTACGCCTCCCGCTTCCACTGGGCCTTGGTGTTGCCAAAGGCCGTGCTCGCGGCGCGGGTGCTGGCCGCGGAGAGCCAGCTGGCTGTCGAGTTGAACGCTGGCAAGAGGCGACGCCGCCAGTTCACGCCAGCCTTTCGCACGCTCTGGGTCACACTCTCCAAGGTGCTAGAGGGCTGGGAGCACCTGGTGCATCTCATGAAGCCGGAGACGGTGAAGCGCTGGCACACGGCAACCTTTCGCCTGTGCTGGCGCTGGCGGCCGGGGCGGCCACCGATCCCCAATGAGACGCAGCAGTCTATTCGCCGCCTCAGCCGGGAGAACCCCCTCTGAAGTCCTGATCGCATCCGCGACACGTATCTCTTCCGTCGGGAGGGTCGAGCCGGCTCTGGACTAACTCGGCGTGCAGGCCGGCACCTCTCGGCCACCGGCTCTGCTTGTGGCCTAGAATCGAGCGCCATCGGCCTTAGGCCGGGGGACCCTCAGGGGCTTCCGACGCCAGATTCGGCGCCTGCAAGATATCTAAGCATCTCCCCGGTTCGTAGCCTCCGGCGACCTCGCCCTCATACACCAGCAGCGCGTCCTTGAGCAACGTCGCGAGGCTCATGTCGTAGCGTTCGGCGAGCTCGCGCATGCGTGCGGCCATCGGTCCGCGAATCGCCACCGTCAACGCGTCAGGCTGCATCCGGGGCCGGGTGTGCCGCGGGGGCTTGCCCGGCCTTGGGCGCGCGGTCTTGGGTTGGGATCGGGCCTCGGTCTCGCGCTAGGCGCGGCGCTCTCGGCGAGTCCGAGCCGCTTTCAGGGCGCGCTGGTGGCGGCGCTCGGGCTTGGGCAGCTTCCCATCTTCGGCGAGCTGCTGCTCCAAGTCCCCCAGGAATGGCCCCAGCTTGGGTTTCATCCCCTCCCGGCGCTGGTACCTGGGATCCATCTCACCACTGTGTAGCTACTTCCTCACGGTGTTCCGGGAGAGGCGGTACTTCCTGGCGACTCCTCGGACTAACTGGCCATCTCGCTTCGCGGCCAGACGAACCTTCAACACGGTTTCCACTGTCAACATCTCCCTTGGCTGCTCCCTTCATCCCGGGGTCCTTCCCCGGAACGGAAGCAGCACGAGGGGTGGGTCAGTTTTCGACGCCGATTACCCCGCTAGGTGGGTCATTATTGCACGCCGACTAACACCGCAAGCGGGGGATCACCCCACGCCCAAACCGATTGGCCTGCTGGAGGAGATTATCCGCGCCGCGGCGCCGGCGCGAGGGGTGATCCTGGATCCGTTCGCCGGATCGGGCTCCACGCTGATCGCGGCGGAGCGGAGGGGCCGAACGTGCTACGCAGCCGAACTCGAGCCGCGGTACTGTGACACCATCCTCGCCAGGTGGGAAGCGCTGAGCGGGAGCAAGGCGAGTCCCATGAAGCAGTGAGGTCCGGCAGGATTGTCAGTCGCACGCGACCATCCTCACCCCGGCGCATCAGTGCGCGGCGGCTGTCTCCCTCACCTCACCAGGCGGCACGCGTCGCCCTTGACATCCTGATGCTGATTGGTCAGTATACATCAGTAAGCATGAGTTAGGAGGTGCACAACATGGCTATGCGAGTGTTGCGCATGCCGATGACAAAGGCCCGCACCCAATTGGGGGCGCTGGTTCGAGGCGTCCATGTCGATGGCGACGTGGTGGTGCTAGAGAAGGACGGCATCCCGGTGGCTGGTCTACTCGACATTGATGCCGTCGAGGACTATCTCGAGGCGCACGATCCCGCGCTACGCAAGCGGCTGCGGGCCAGCATGAAAGCCTATCGCTCCGGTCGGGGGCGCCCGGCGCGAGAGTTTCTCGATGAGCTGAAGGCGGAGGGCGCTGACTAGCTCCATGCCGCGTCGCTCGCGGCCACTCCTCAATCCTGCATGAGGCCACCGCCACTATCCATGATACGAGTCGGAATCTGTGACCACCGGGAACCAGGGTCAGTACCGTTCTGTGGCAGTTCATCAGGAGCGCCGTCGGCACAAGATATGCTATGATGATGCCGCACAGCCTGCGGTGAGATCTTAGCAGGGAGCAGGGCTTGCCGATACCAGTAATGAGTGCAGGTCGAAGGCGAGAGCGAAGCTGCCTGGCGGGAAGGTGTGCGAGAACCGACCGGTGAGACGAGTCATCATCAGCGACCACGCTCGGTTTGAGATGGAGCGTCGGCAGATCGCAGAGCAGACCGTGCGCGAAGTCGCGCGTGCGCCTGAGCAGACGGTACCATCGGGGAAGGGACGAACGGTCTGCCAGTCCCGGGTCCATGATCCTGTCTTGGGCAAGACGATGCTGGTTCGAGTCGTGACCGAAGAACGGCAGGGCGCGCTGTTCGTGGTTACTGCGTATCAGACGTCGAGAGTCGGCAAGTACTGGCAGCCAGAGGTTGAGCCATGAAAGTCATCTATGATAGGGAAACCGATACTCTTAGCGTGATCCTGGCCGAGGGACCGGTAGCAGAGAGTGACGAGCTGCGCGAAGGCCTGGTCATCGATTACGGCCGCGATGGGCATATTGTCTCGGTTGAGGTGCTCAATGCGTCTGAGCACGTGACAGAGCCGGCCTCCATCGCCTTCGAGCTCAAGGAAGCTGCGGCGCGTTGAGTGTATAGCCGGCCATCGCGCGGCTGGAGTCCGGCGCAGTCACGCCCACCCTGGACACGATTCAGCGGGTGGCGCAGGTCTTGGGGAGACAGGTAGAGGTAAGCCTGGCGCGCGCGGCGGCCCGCAAGAAGTTCGCCGACACGCGCTGACCCGCGCCCCCTGGGCGTAAGGTCCCGGAACTCCTCTGAGCCCCGGTGCCATCCGTAATACGAGTCGGATTCGCTCGCGCGACTGGGCTCGGTTACCGCGGTACACTGTCGGCGACAGCCTGACTGCAACGCGTCACGTCGGCAGGACGCTGTATCCCTCGCGTTCCGCCGCCTCGCGCAGCTTCCGGTCAAGGCAGACGAATCCGAGCCCGGTGGGATGATGCTCGGCCCACACCAGCCCAGCACCAAGCTGGAGGGCGTCGGCGGCGCGAAGCTCATGTACGCGCAGCGCCCGGCAGGCGG
>JBEKKD010000498.1:0-3552 GCA_050010895.1 Armatimonadota bacterium | reverse complement strand
TCCCACAGCTTCGACCCCGGATACGCCCACGTGCGTCGGCCGTAGCTCGCCTCGTTATAGGTGGCGCCGTGCCCCGCCGGGTCGGCCTGGTATGTCTTATCCTGCTCCCCCTCCTCCCACTGCTGGCCAATGGTCGAGAGCCCTATCTTGCGCAGGCAGTCGGGCCGGTTGGCGATGCCGAGCCGCTTCATCTCCTCCTCGACCGACTCGGGCACGTTGTGCATCCACAGCTCGGCCGACGTGATCCGTTTCCCGCGCAGCGAAGCCGCGTCGAAATCGAGCAGTGCCACCTCCATGTTCGACTTGAGCTTGAGTTCCGGTGTCTTCCCCATGCTCGTGCTGTCCTCGCCGGGGTAAGCAGACACCCACACGTCCCGCGATACGGTCAGCCGCCTAGTTTCGGCGCCTCCAGGGGCCGTTAGACTGACCGCAATGGCGAATCCGAGAGCCACTGCAACCGCGTGGTGAACGGTCGGCATTTCACGCTCCTCAGGATCTGCGCTGCGGTCCTGATTACAGCGCGGCGGCATCGACACCTTGCGCGGCTCGCGTAGCCCATTCAGACAAACGGGTCCGCCGCGCACTCGCGGCGGACCCGTTGAATCCCTGAGTCCGGTCAGGCGCTATGCGTCGATCTGCCCGAACAGCAGGTTCATCGGCATTGGCGCCGGCCGCGCACAGGTGCTTGCCAGGTCGACGTGCTTGCCCATGCGCGATGCATCGTGAACCGCGTGCATGATGTCGAGCACGTGAAACGCGAGCTGCCCATTCGCACGGTGCGGCCTCCCGGAGCGAAGAGCCGCCGCCATGTCCGCAACGCCAAGCCCGCGGCTGTTTTCCGGATAGCTGTGCGTGAGCGGCACCGCATCCCACTGCTTTGTGTTGTAGCGGAACACCTTGACTTCACCGCCGAATGTGTTCGGATCGGGAACCCTCAGGCTGCCCTCTGTGCCATAGATCTCGATGTTCGGAAGGTCGGCTGCCCACACATCGAAGCTCGTGATAATCGTTCCGACTGCCTGCTCGGCGAAATCGAGCACGCCGACGACGTGAGTCGGCACCTCGACATCGATAACCGTGTTGTACTTCGGCTGGCTGGTGATGGTCCGCTTCGGGAAGGTGAGCTGCGTTGATCCCGTTACGCGCCGCACCGGACCCATCAGGTTCACCAGCGCCGTCAGGTAGTACGGGCCCATGTCCAGCATCGGCCCGCCGCCGGGCTTGTAGTAGAACTCCGGATCGGGATGCCAGCTCTCGTGGCCGTGGCAGGTCATGAAGGCCGTCGCCGCCACCGGCCTGCCGATCCAGCCGTCATCGATCAGCTTCCTGCACGTCTGGATGCCCGCCCCCAGGAACGTATCGGGCGCGCATCCCACCAGAACGCCCTTCACCTGCGCCGTGTCGACAATGCGCTTCCCGTCGTCACGCGTCACCGCCAGCGGCTTCTCGTTGTAAACGCTCTTACCTGCCTCGACGGCCGCCAGCGCTACTTCCGCGTGCGCCTTCGGGATCGTCAGGTTGACTACGATCTCGATGGACGGATCGGCCAGAAGTCCCTGTGGCGTACATGCCTTCGGGATTCCGTGCTCCTTCGCCGCGTTCTCCGCGCGCTCCATGATGAGGTCGGCGCACGCCGCGACCTCCAACGTCGCCATCCGCTTCATATTCTTGAAGTAGATGCCACTGATATTGCCACAGCCGATCACACCAACCCTGGCCGCAGATGATGCCATGTTCTCTCCTCCTTAGTGCTCTAGCGCGCTGCCCCCGACGGCGCCGCTTCCTTTCGCCTATCGCCCTGCAAGCAGCACGCTCTAGCGTGCTGCCCACATCATGCCGCGCCGCACGATCTCCGCCGCTTCTACCACAACGAAATCTGCGGCCACGTGGCCCAGCGATGTGTAGAACACGCGCCCCGCGCCCCATCGCCGCTTCCAGACCACGGGCATCACCGTGCCCTTGATCCACTCGCAGTGCTCCCCGCCGAAGGTCGTCGTCGCGAGCACCTCATTCGCCGGATCGACGTGCATGTAGTACTGCTCCGAGTGCATATCGAAATCCGAGAGCTCCTTGGTGATGGGGTCGCTGTGGTTGATAATGTTGACGCGATAGTCGATCACGCCCCCGGGATGCGCTACCCACTGGCCGCCGACCATGAATTGGTATTCGGTGTTGTTGCGGAAAGAATCGCCCATGCCGCCGTGCCATCCGGCGACGCCGACGCCGCTTTGGATCGCGCCCAGCAGCCCGGCCTCCTGCTCATTCGTGATCGTGCCCATCGTCCACACCGGCACGACCAGGCTGAGCGACTTCATGTAGTCCTTCTCGGTATACACGTCCAACGAGTCCGAAATCCGCAGATCGAACCCCTGCTGCTGCAAGAACGGGGCGAAGATGTCCACGCACTGCTTCGGCTCGTGGCCGCTCCATCCGCCCCACGCCATGAGGGCTTTTCTCATTCCCTTACTCCAGATGTCAGAATGCTGACTGTACTTCGGGAGCGCCAAGGAGAGTCCCTGCCGGTCATGGGGGCCAAACCGTGAGCGAGGTGGCGGGAGGACCTCCGCTGCCGCACCGCCGGCTCACGCGATCCGCGGCCCCTCCGGCAAAACGCCATGATGCGCGGTATATCGTCCGAGGTCGTTCCGTAGTCGGCGCCTCGCGGACAGCACTGCATCGACGGGAGTGCCGCCTACACGCGGCCGACCAGCCTGAAGCAACACCCGTGCGGGAGATGCTCCGCCTTCACGCCTGGGAAGTGACCATTGATGTACTGCGCCAGCGCCACCATGCCGGCCTCTTCAGAGGTGCCGTGATTCACGCGTATGATGGCGTGGCCGGCATCGACTGCACACTGGATGCTCTCCCAGTACCAGTTTCCATCGTCACACACGATGGAGACATCGCAGCCCAACTGTTGGAAAAGCTGCGGATTGCAGTAGCACCCCGTCCCGATCCCGACCTTCGACACCAACTGATCGCCGTCCCCGACCACCTGCACCGCCGGCTCACCGACAGTCGCGGTTCTTTCTGCCACCGTGCGGGCTAGCGCGTCCAGTCGGACCGGCGGGATGTCGTATCTCTGCTGATAGCTTCCAGGACCGAGAGCGGCAGGCGTGTCGCCGAGCCCAAGAAACTTCGCCCATGACCAGGGAATGCCGATCTCGGGCATTCCATCCCAGACGTCGTGACAGCGCAGGATAACCAGGCCGCTGTCCTCGATGAATCTCCGCTTCTCTGCAGCTATCCGCCCCCGCGGCGAGTCGGCCTCCCATGTCTCGATCGTCTGCACTTCATCCCGATGCGTCCAGAACGTCGGTTCGTGGGTCACAAGAAGATCGAACTCGCCCGCTACTGCCGCGCGCACAGCGCGGAAATCGCTCATCCACGAAACCAGCGCGCGCTGAACCTCCTTCTCCGGATCGCCGATGATGATCCGGTCGACCGTCGTCCCCCGATCCACCCACCCGGCGTTGACAAGGAACCTCCCCAATATCATCGCAGCTTTCATTGCAGCTACCTCCCAACGCGTCGTGTGCCCGTAGCGCCTCC
>JBEKKD010000497.1:0-3556 GCA_050010895.1 Armatimonadota bacterium | reverse complement strand
ACTCATAGCCATGCTGACGCGCGGCCTGGGCGAGCCAGCGATTCTGCGCCTCGTAGTCCGTCGTACTATCGCCCGAGCCGAAGACCAGACCGCCGACGCGCTTGCCGGAAAACAGGAGCCGATGTGCACCCCGCAGCACGTCCACGGGGTACTCCTCGATCACGCTCGGAACCGACGGATCGGCGCTCTCGAGCGCCCGGTGCTCCCGAGCGCGCCAGGTGTGGCTGTGGACGTCGTAGATGCGCTCCGGCAGTCGCGGTGAGAGCTCCTGCTCCCACACCTGTCGGTCAATATCGTCGTACTCGAAGGCGTCGTTCATACCTGCCACCCGGGCAGGAGACACGTCGCCCGAGGCGACTGAAGCCGCCCGAGGCGGCTGAAGCTCCTGCCCTACGATCGGGATTCCAGTCGGCGGATTGCCTCGCGATACCTGTCGTATGCTTCATCGTAGATTCCCCGCCACGCCGCGACCGGCCTGTGCTCTCTCCGCCCGGTGGACTTCGGAAGATCATGCAGGCCGAGGCAGCGCGCCGCAAGGCAGGCCGCCCCGCGCACGGCCACATCTGAGGCGGCATTGGTGTACACCGGGACCCCGAGGGCGGATGCGAGAATCGGCGGAATGAGATCGCTCTTCGCTCCGCCGCCGACCATACGCAGGGAGGCGATGCTCACGCCGCGCTCCCTCAGGTAATCGCAGGCGGCGCGCACCTCGAACGCCAGCCCCTCCATCGCGGCTCGCCACAGGTGCTCCCGAGTGTGCCCGAGCGACCAGCCGAGAACCGCCCCTGCCGCCCCAGTGTCCCAAGAGGGGATGGTACGCCCAGTCAGGTGCGGAACGACGAGCAGACCGTCACTGCCCACCGGCACCGCTGCCGCGGCGCGATTCACATGATCCCAGTCCGCGCGCTGTTTCGTAAACTCCAGCACCTTGTTCAAAGTCGAGCCGCCGCTCGCGACTGATCCGAGCAGGCCCCAGAGGCCGCGTTGAACGTGACGGGCCGGCCAGAACGAGCTCGTCCGGTCGATGACAGGGCGATCGGTGACGAGCAGGATCACCCACGCAGTCCCCGCGGAAAGCAGAATATCGCCTGCGCTGACGCACCCCGCGCCAAGCGCGCCCGCGTACTGATCGTGCGCGGGCGCCGCGACGGGAATACCGGCACGCACGCCCAGCGCGCGAGATGCCGATGGCGACAGCATCCCTGCCGCCTCACCGGCCTGCCTCGTATCGGCGAACGCCGAGCGCGGCAGGCCGAGCGTCTCCAGAACGCATTGCGCGATGTCGGCGGCAGCGAGATCGCAGAGATTCGAGATCGCCAGATTCGTCGGGTCGGTGACCCAGTTACCGGTCATGCGGAACGTGAGGTAGTCTGGAACGTAGCCGATTCGGTAGCGGCCCGAGAACCACTCGGGCCTGGCTGCCTTGAGCCACGCCAGCGCCGTCGGCGACATATTGAGGTGGGCCAGTCGGGTGGCGGCGAAGTGCGCGTCGCTCGATGTCAGCGACTCCAGCGGCGCGCGCTGGCGCGCATCATTCCAACCCAAGGCGGGTCCGCAGGGCTTCCCAGCTTCGTCGAAGATGGCAACGGTGCCGCCCTGCGTCGAAATCCCGACGGCGGCGATCCGCTCCCCGCCGATGCCTGCCGCTCCGATGGCGCGCCGCGCCGCAGCGCGCGCCCCGCGCCACCACGATAGAGGATCCTGCTCGGCCCAGCCGGGCTGCGGGGAACTGATCGGCTGTTTCGCCTGCCCCGCGCCGAGACAGACGCCATCGAGGCTGAAGACGGCCGCCTTGATCAGCGTCGTGCCGGCGTCGATCGCGAGAACGAGATCAGCGGGCCTTGGCGAGGTCATAGGCGTCCGCCATCAGATGTTGGAGCTGAACACCGACCTCCAGCCCGGGCTGCGCGGGTCGGCCTTCGGCGACGGCCGCGAGGAAGCTGTGCAAGCACGCCAAATGTGCGCGCAGCCAGCCGATGCCGACCTTCCATGGAGGAAAGACGGCCGGCGGCGGATAGCTCTGAACGGTCTCCAGCGCGCGCCACCCGCGTTCCGCCGCGGGCTGCGTCTGATCGTACACCCACAGGAAGCTCGGCTCCATGAGGTTGAACCGCATCGCCCCCCGCGTGCCGTGAATCTCGAACCGCAGTTCATCCACCGCGCCCGTCGCGAGCTTCGTCGCCTCGATCTGACCCGGCGTGCCGCTAGACGCGCGGACTGTCAACACCGCCGTGTCTTCTGCGGTAACCTTTGCCTTCTCGCCGGGAGACTTGGCGCTGGGGCGCTCGGGGAAGGCGACGTAAGTCGTGCAATCCGTGACCTTCAGCGGGCCGATCAGGTGCTGCATCAGGTCGAGGATGTGCGACCCCAGGTCGAGGATCACCCCGCCCCCGCCCAACTCGGCGTCGAGCTTCCATCGCAGCGGCGCGTTGGGGTCAACGCTTCCCGCATGCAGATACGCGCCGCGGAACGAGAGCACGTCGCCGAGGAATCCGCCGTCCACCAACTGCTTTGCCCGCATGGTCGCCGGGAAGAAGCGGTTGTGCAGCACCATCTGGTGCGTGACGTGCGCCGACGGCAGCGTTCGTGCGATCTCGTCGGCCTCCGCGCGGCTCGTGCACAGCGGTTTGTCGCAGTACACGTGCTTGCCCGCGGCCAGCGCGGCCAGTACCTGCTCCGCGTGAAGCTTGTTGGGGGTGCAGACGTGGATGATGTCGATATCCGAACGCGCGATCAGCTCGCGCCAGTTCGTCGTCGCGATCTCGAAACCCAGGGCGCGCCGCGCCGCTTCTGCGGTCTCGGGTCGCGAGGTGGCGACGCCGATCATGCGCGTTCTGCACGGCACGGGATCGTAGAAGAGGGGCAGGTTCACGTACCCATACGAATGGGTGCGGCCCATGAAGCCGAAGCCAATGAGGCCGACGCCGAAGGTTGGCATAGTAGGCATAGAGTGTTCGTTCTCCGTGTCGTCTGGCCTTTCTGGAGCGCAGGCAGGATGCCTGCGCTCCAGGTGAGCTCTGCCACGCTCATACCCCCACTTGCCACGCCGGCTGCCCGCCGTCAGTCGCGCGCTGCATGATGCTCGACTCCTTCAGCGGTTCCGGCAAGTCATCGGGGAAGCGCTTCACGGTGCGGAAATCAGGCACCGGGAGCGGCGCCCCGCCGCGCGCGATGGATTCCTGCGAGACCAGCCCTGGCATGGAGAAATCGAGCGCGGCATAGGCGTCCACCTCGGGCTGAACGCCGTCGCGGATGGCCGCCATCAGGTCGATGATCTCGAGCAGATCCCCGCCCCCGTGCCCGGCCTTCTTCGCTTCCTCCCGCCATCTGCGCCAGTTCTCGGGCATGAACTCATCCGCGAAATCCCGGAGCGGCCGCCACTCACTCTCCTCGCAGCGATCCGCAAGCCAGATCTTGTCCATGTCCCCGGGACCGCGCGGCGCTTCGTAGCAGCCTTTGGTGCCCTGGAGCGAGTAGTACGTCATCAAATGAGGCCGGTTCGAAAGCATGTCGATACGCACGCGGATAAGCCCGCCGCCTGCAAGCCGGCAGACCA
>JBEKKD010000496.1:0-5468 GCA_050010895.1 Armatimonadota bacterium | reverse complement strand
ATATAACGCTGATTATTGCAGGTAGGTACTAGGGCGGTCGGCGAGTCGGCGGAGCGTCCGGAGTAGGGCTCCGGGGAAGCGACGCCGGTCTACGAGTCGCCGCCTCGTGGAAATGCAGCGGCTCGCGAAGCGAACGCTGCAACCTCCCGCGCAAGGATAAGGAGTAGACTCACTTGGCTCTCCCAGCCAAACGAAAACCAGTCCCGCTGGTAATCGGGCAAGACGAGGCGGTCGTCCGCCAGTATGACCCGATTGCCGAGCTTTACGACGGCTATCCGGGCGATTACCTCGAGGATGTGCTCTTTTACGTCGAGGAGGGGAAGGCGTCTCGCACGCCCGTGCTCGAGATCGGCGTCGGCACCGGCCGCCTCGCCCTGTGCATGGCGGCCGTCGGCATCGACGTGGTGGGCATCGACAGCTCCGTGTCCATGCTCCACCGGCTGGCCGAGAAGCGGGCGACTGTGCCCGAAGTCGCGCCGCGGGTGCAGGTGATCGCGGCCGACATGCGGTCGTTCGCGCTGCGGCGACGGTTCGGGCTGGCGATCATCCCCTTCCGCACGTTTCTCTATCTGCTGACGGCATCCGATCAGCGACGCGCGCTGCGCACCATCCGCCGGCACATCACGCCGGGCGGATGCCTGATCATGAGCTTCTTCGTGCCACCGGCGGAGATCCTGGAAAAGGGCCGCACCCCGCGCCAGGAGATGGTGCGATTCCCGGCGCTGGACGGCGACGGCGACGTGGTCGCGTACGATTGGGCCGAATTTGCGCCTCAGCGCCAGCGAATCACCTCTCATATCACCTACGAGTGGCGCGACCGGCGCGACCGCACTGTTCGCAGTCTCGACCACACCATGGTGGCGCGGTACATCTTCCCGAAGGAGGTGCCGCCGCTTCTCGAAAGCTGCGGCTACCGCGTCATTCACGCCTACGGCTCGTTCGCCAGAGAGCCGCTGACGGACCGCTCTCACGAGCAGATCTGGATCGCCGAACCGCACCGGAGACGTTGATCGTCCATTCCGCGGTGTTTCGGGGCTTCAGCCCCGAAACTGATGGGGGCCTGTCTGGTGTTTCGGGACTTCAGTCCCGAAACCGATGCTCAGTCTGGTGTTTGTTGCGTCGGTACTTCGATGCCGACGCCGCGCCCGGCGTTTGGGGACTTCATCAGTCCCCAAACCGATACTCAGTCTGGTGTTTCGGGGTTTCAGCCCCGAAACCGATGCTGGCCAATCTGTCGATGAAAGCAACGCCATGCGCCTGCCTGTAGACTGGATAAACGAATACGTTCCCAACGATCTCTCGCTCAAGGACCTGGCCGACGTGTTCACCAACGTCGGGCTGGAAGTCGAGGCCATCGAGGCCGCGGGCGGGACATCGGTCTTCGATATCAAGGTGACGTCGAACCGCGGGGACTGCCTTTCCGTGCTCGGAGTCGCCCGCGAACTGGCCGTCGCCCTGCGGCGGGAGGTCGTTGAGCCCGCGCGCGTTGGCCAGGCCTGTCCTGAGCGAAGCCGAAGGAAGCGTGTCTCCTGCCCCTGCGAATCTGGCCCTCCCGCCTCCACGCTCGTCTCCGTCAAGCTGGACGACCGTAGCCTCTGCCCGCGGTACTCGGCGCGCATCGTTCGCAAGATCACCATCGGCCCCTCCCCTGCCTGGGCGCAGCGACGGCTCGAGTTGTGTGGCATGCGGCCGATCAGCAATGTGGTCGACGCGACCAACCTGGTGATGCTCGAACTCGGCCAGCCGTTGCACGCATTCGATTACGCGCTGCTGCGTTCGCATGAGGGCTCGGCAACGCCGACCATCATCGTGCGCCGCGCGAAACCTTGTGAGCGCTTGGTTACTATTGACGGGGAAGAGCGCACGCTTACTCCTGACGTGCTGGTCATCGCCGATCCGAAGGGAGCGATCGCCCTCGCCGGCATCATGGGCGGCAGCAGCTCGGAGATACACGGCGGCACGACCGAGGTGCTGCTCGAATCCGCGCACTTCGACCCGAGCACCATTCGCCGCGGCGCGCGGCTGCTCCAGATGAGCACAGAGGCCTCCTATCGCTTCGAGCGCAGCGTTGACCCAGGCGGCACCGTGCGGGCGCTGGACCGCGTCTGCCAGCTCATCGCCGAGTTCTCGCCGGAGCCGGTCGAGATCGCTCAGGGCGTGGTCGACGCCTATCCGAAGCCGATCAGAGAGACCACGATCAGGCTGAGGCCGAAGCGCGCGAACGCGCTCCTGGGCGTGAATCTCACCGCGGACGAGATGGCCGAGCACCTGCGCAGATTGCAGCTCGACGTGACCGGCAAGGGCGCGCTGCGGGTGAAAGCGCCGACGTTCCGTCAGGACCTGAAGGAAGAGATCGACCTGGTCGAAGAGGTGGCTCGCGCTTACGGCTACCACAACATCCCCGAGGCGCTGCCGCGCTCCAGCGCGGGCGTCGGCCGGTTGCCGGCGGAGATGCGGTTCGAGCGCGAGGTGCGCGCCATCATGCTCGGCCTCGGGCTCAGCGAATCGGTGACGTCGAGTCTGGAAGGCCCCGACGCGCTGCCAAAGCTTCGCATCACCGGCGACCATCCGCTTGCTCGTCCGGTGACCATCAACAATGCGAAGACGGCTGACCGGTCGCAGCTTCGCACCACGCTCATTACCTCGCTGCTCGATGTGGTCGCGCACAATCGCCGCCACGGGGTGAGCAATGTCGGCCTCTTCGATCTCGGGCGAGTGTATTGGAGCCGGGGAGACGATGAGCTTCCCGATCAGCCGCAGCACCTCGGCATCGCAGGTTCGGGCGCGCTCTATCGGGGACGCTGGGCTGCAAAGGACGGTTCCGAGAAGTGGGACTTCTACGCGCTCAAGGGGATGATCGAGACGGTGATCCAGCGCACGGCTCTGCGCTCGGCGGAGTACACACCGCACGCCGACCATTACCTTCAGCCCGGCCGCGCCGCGCGGGTGCAGATCGGCGATGACGTCATCGGCCACTTCGGCGAACTCGCCGCGGCCGTCCGCGACGCCTACGATCTCCCCGATCCCGTCTACGTCGCCGAACTGGATCTCGACCTGCTGCGCACGCATGCCGCCGCGCCCAGCTTCACGCCCTTCGGTCGCTATCCTGCGATGACGCGCGACGTCGCCTTCCTGGTCTCACGCGACATCCCTGCGCAGCGCGCGGAAGCGGTGATCTGGGACGCCGCGGGCGGCGACCTCGAATCGGTCACGCTCTTCGATGCCTACGAAGGTACGAAGGACAATCCGCTCCCGCCCGGCCAGCGCAACCTCGCCTTCTCGCTGACGTTCCGCAACCCCGAGCGCACGCTGACCGACGAGGAGGTCGAAGCGCACATGACGCGCATCCGCACCGCGCTGCGAGAGGGGCTCGGGGCGGGGATACGGGAGTAGGAGCGCGCAGGAAGCGACTGCTCCAGGTCAGGCCCGCGGTCCGCTGCCGCTCACACCTACGCGCCGCGGGAGAAGTAATCCCAGGGACCAGCGCGAACAGCATGCTCACTGCTGCAACCAGATAGCCCATCACGCCGATTAGAACTGGCACCCGTCGGCGCTGGCGCTCCCACCGGACGGCGTGTGTGTGGGCGATCTCGGAGGCGGCAGCAAGCGCAGCAGCTACCACCACGTCGTCCGACGCGGTCGCCACCGGGGCAACCCGCAACGCGGCAATCTGGGCCAGAGTCCGGCAGCGTGGACAGACGCTCGCGTGTTCCGCCAGATCGCATTCCGGTTCAGCCCCAATCGCCACGGCATCCTCAAACCGTCGGCACTCACTTCTTGGCATAACCCAACTCCTCCATCAACTCAGGGCACCGCGTGGCCATAAGCTCCCGCAGGGCGAGGCGAGCGCGATGCAAGCGAACGCGGAAAGCGTTCGCACTGATCCCGAGGGCCTCTGCCGCCTCAGTCGGGCTCTCGCTGGCGGCGCGAGCGATGATGGCGTCCCGGTCCTGCGGGCGGAGCTGCGCCACCAGCCGCCAGAGCCGCCGCGCCGAGTCCATCTCCGCAGCGATCTCAGCCGGATCAACCTCATCTGACCGGCCCTGAGCCTGCACCGAGGCCGCTTCGCGAGCCTTGCGTCTCTCTGCATCGGCATGTCGCCTCACCACGATGCCACAGACCCACGTCTGGAAAGACGCATCGCCGCGGTATCGCGCGATCCCCTCAAGCGCCGCCGCGAGCGCCTCCTGCGCGAGTGAATCTCCTTCTTCCGCGTCACCGGTGAGTCGGCGCGCGAGGCCGCGCACTATCGGCAGCGCCCGGCTGACGAGCTCCTCCATCGCCGCGGCATCGCCTCTTGCAGCGCGCTCGGCGAGATCAATGTCATGGTTGATCACGCGTTGGCTCGACCTCCCACCGACCGGCGAAAGAGCCGGCGATCGCGGCGAGGATGGCATACCGGACGATCTCCGCCGATTGTAGTAGCAGCCAGTGTGCGTCATGCCAGACCGGCCCATGTGCAGTAGTGTAGTTGGTCAGTGTGCGGAACAGCAGCGGCGCTGAGTACCCGACAGCGATCCCGCTTCCTGCAAGCGCGCCGCGCCAGGGGGGCGGTCGCCAGCAGGCGAGCAGCGCCGCTATCACTGCGCCGTTTCTTATCTGGCCCAACGACCTCAAAACGCGGAGTTCCCAGTAGAATGGCGGCAGAGAAGCTTGTCTCGCCTGGATGAGCTGCTGTATTGATGCCTCTCTGTACCACCAGAGTAGGAGTGAGAGGGGAAGGAGGAGGAGGCCGGCTGCCAGGCCGCCCTTCACAATGGCGCCGCTCGGCCCACGCCAGAACTCACGCCAGCTGTCCAGCCGCCAGTAGTTCGCGCCAGTCCAGCATGACACGGCCAACGGCAACGCCATCACCCAGGTCGTGATCAGCCCATCCAGGAGTAGGGCGGGGGTCGAGGCTGGGCGGTAGTTGCGGATGTACGGTAGCGCGAGCACGAGGAACCCTCCGATACCGCCAGCCACGGCCGCCAGCCGTTCCGGCCGCCAAGGACGCGCTAGACAGCCGGTGATCAGGGCCGCAGCGACCACCGGCAATCCCGTGAGCAGCATGGGGAGCCGCGGCCATACTACAACACTCCAGAAGGTATTGGGAGCGCCGGGCCTCACTATGCCCATTCCGAGCGGGACGAGGGCGAACAGCGCCATCGCCACGCCCGTCGCGCTCAGGAGCTTCCAACCTTTGACACGATCCATGGTCCCTCCGGCCCCTCTTTCCCCTTAGTCGCATGAGACGCCTGGATCATTACAGAGTTCGCCGTCCGAACAAGGACCGTCCGAAGACTTGTGCGGCCAGAACACAACGGGCGGCCCTCGTCGGGCCGCCCGTCATTGCCTATCAGCGGCCGAGCCGGCGGGCAAGGCGTTGAGCCGAAGCTCGTAGTCATTGCCTCCCCAGGTCAGGTTGTCCTGTATGCCCACGCTGAGGGGCTCGGCGAATAGCAGCGTGAAGGCATGGGAGGTGCCGGGCG
>JBEKKD010000495.1:0-3566 GCA_050010895.1 Armatimonadota bacterium | reverse complement strand
ACGAGCCCAGCGCCCGCCAGGTCAGCTACCACCTTTTCTACCACATCGTCGGCGAAACCAGCCCTGCGCAGGCGATCGCGCAACTCGGCCGCGGAGCGGGCATGCAGCGTCAATAGGCACAAACAGCTCTCCCGCGCCGCCTCAGGGTCGTCCGGCGCCGGGCTAGCCTTCCTCCTCATCGGTTTCCGGTGCCTCCGGCCGCATGTTCAGCTTGCCTCGAATCTCCTTCTCGATCTCGGCCGCGATATCAGACTTCTCGTCCAGGAATTGCCTGGCGTTCTCCCGGCCTTGGCCCAGACGATTCTCGCCGTAGCTCAGGAACGCGCCAGATTTGGCGATAATCTCCATTTCGGTCCCGACGTCTATTATATCGCCGCTCCGGGAGATACCGTGGCCGTAGATAATGTCGAATTCGGCCTGGCGGAACGGTGGCGCTACGCTGTTCTTGGTGATCTTCGCTCTGGTGCGGTTGCCGAAGATCTCGTTCCCCTTCTTGAGAGATTCCACTCGCCGAAGCTCGATTCTCACGGAGGACCAGAACTTCAGCGCTCGCCCGCCCGGCGTGACCTCGGGGTTGCCGAACATTACGCCGATTTTTTCGCGGATCTGATTGAGGAAGATGCCCACCGTATCCGACTGGCGGATCGAGTGCGCCACTTTCCGCAGGGCTTTGGACATGAGCCGGGCCTGGAGGCCGACGTGCGAATCCGACATCTCGCCTTCGAGCTCCGCTTTCGGCACCAGCGCCGCCACCGAGTCCACGACGAAGATGTCAAGCCCGCCGCTTCGGACGAGGATATCGGCAATGTCGAGCGCCTGTTCGCCCGTTTGCGGCTGCGAGATCAGCAACTGGTCCAGATCGACGCCAACCGCGGCCGCGTAGGTCGGGTCCATGCGCTGCTCGGCGTCGATGTAGGCTGCGGTGCCGCCGGCCTTCTGCGCCTCGGCGATCATGTGGTAGGCGAGCGTGGTCTTCCCGGAGCCCTCATTGCCGTAGATCTCGGTGATCAGCCCCCTGGGTATCCCGCCGACGCCGAGCGCAATGTCGAGGCTGAGCGAGCCGGTCGTGATTACGTTGACGTGCAGGTGCTGGGACGAGCCCAGCCGCATGATCGATCCCTTGCCGTGTTGGCGCTCGATCTGGGTGATCGCCAGGTCTATCGCCTTGAGTCTGTTCTCCGGCTTCTCTTTGGTAGTCTTCTCCACCATCATCTCTCCCCTTCGCCCTGACCTCATCATGTGATTACTGCAGCAGCTTGTGCTCTAGCTCGTGGTAGATCGCGCCCTGACGCGTCAGTTCGCTTTTCATCAGGAGTACCCGGTCAACGGTGACCCTGCCCAGTTCAGCGCCTGCCATCTCTCGCATGGCCTCGGCGAGCACCGGATTGGGCGCCGGCTCGCGCGCTCGGCCCAGCGTCATGTGCGCCGCGAACGGCCTGGTTTCCGGCTCAAACTCATGTTCGCTACTGACGTGCTCAATCCTCTTGGCAATTTCAGTCAGTTCTGCCGCCCCATCCGTGACGCCCGCCCAGACCACCCGCGCCCGGCTCAGGCTCGGGAAGGCGCCGATGCCCTGGAAGTGCATGGTGAACCCCGCGACGCCCTCCAGCGCCTCGCATACGCCGCTCCAGAGCGCCCGCAGGCGGCTCGGACCAACGCCGCCCAGAAACTTCAGGGTGATGTGAAATCCATCGGGATTCACCCACTTGATCCTGGGTTCGGCCTCTCTGAGCCTCTCCTGGGCCACTCGCAACCGCTCCGCCGATGCCGACGGAATGGCAACCGCTATGAAGCTGCGAACGCGATCCTCCATATCTCGTCCAGGGGGATGTCCAGTACGAACTGCCCCACCCTTGCTGCGCAAGGGTGGGCTACTGGCTATTCGCCCCTCAGCCTCCGATAGAGCATGTACAGCGCGGTCTGCGCGGCGCGCTCCTTGACCATCGGGCGATCTCCGCGCAGGCGGTGCTCTTCGACCACAGTGCCTGCATCATCCGAAACGGCGATGTAGGTCAAGCCAACCGGCCTGGTCTCTGTGCCTCCGGTCGGGCCGGCGATGCCGGTCACAGAAATGCCCACATCTGCCCCACAGGCGGCTCTGACGCCCTCTGCCATGGCCCGCGCGGTCTCTTCGCTGACGGCTCCGCGCTCGGCGATCATCGCCTCGGGCACGCCGAGGAGCTTGACCTTCGCCTCATTCGAGTATGTAACTAGGGATGCTAGGAGATAGTCAGAGCTTCCCGGTACATTCGTGATCCGGTGGCCGATGAGGCCGCCGGTGCAAGATTCGGCGAGCGCGAGCGTCTTCCCCGACGCGCGCAGCATCGCCCCGACGGCCACTTCCAGCGTCTCGCCATCCACGCCGTAGACGTGCCTGCCCACCCGCCGCCTGATCTCGGCCTCCACGGGCGCTATCATCGCCTCGGCGGCTTCGCGGTTGGCGGCGCGGGCGCCGATACGGAGGTGCACCTCGAAGGTCTTGGCGTATGGGGCGACGGTGGGGTTGCTGCCGCGGATCAGGTCGGGGATTTCCGCCTCGGCCTGGGATTCGCCGATCCCGGCAAGCCGGAGGATGCGGGAGACGATGACTGCGCCGCCCTCTGCGCCGGCGCGGCCGGCAAGATAGGGGAGGACGGTCTGCTCGGCCATCGCCCTCATCTCCGCGGGCACGCCCGGGAGAGCGATCGCCGTCTTGCCATCTCTGACGTGGATAAACCCGGGCGCGGTGCCGACGGGATTTGGCACGGTGATGGCGCCGCGAGGGACCCGCGCCTGCTTGAGAAGGCTGCCGAGCGGCGTCAGCCCGCGCTGGCGGGCGAATGACCGGATTTTCTCACCCGAGACCTCGTCATCGACGAGGTCAACGCCCATTACGTCGGCGATAACTGCAGCGGTAATATCGTCTTCGGTGGGCCCCAGTCCGCCTGTCGCGAGCACGACATCGGCTCGTGACAGGATAACTCGCAGCGCTGCAGCCAAACGCTCAGCATTATCACCGACGGTGGTCTTGTGATAAACGTTGACGCCTAGCTCGGATAGCTTCTCTGCCAGGAAAGCAGCATTTGTATCGACGATTTCTCCAAGGAGCAGCTCGGTTCCGACCGAAAGCAGCTCTAGATCCATCCACTCCTCCGGTGTTCTCAAATCACGACAAACGCCGGACGGAGCCCACTTAGGAGGATTATACAGGGTTGGGAGGGAGGGTGCAAGCATTCTCGCCGTACGGCGGTAGCGGGCGAAGGGGGTCCGGCGGTGAAGAGCCTGAGTAACGGACACCACCTTGGCGCTACCGCACAGCGGTGAGCCACCGGCAACACGCCTCTGCAACCGCGGTTGGTGCTGGGGGCGGGGTGGGGCGCGGGAGGTGACGGCGGGGCTCCGGCAGCAGGCTGTGGCGGAGACGAGATAGGATCGTTAGCCCATCGCGGGACCGTCCGTGACGTCGTCCATCTCGAGGGTTCCTGTGACCGCCGATCCTCTCGCCGCGTCGCGCGGCCGGCGGCGCGGGTAGCCGCGCCACATCGTAACATAATCGGATGCCGCCTCAAACGCGAACCTCATCACCT
>JBEKKD010000494.1:0-3570 GCA_050010895.1 Armatimonadota bacterium | reverse complement strand
GTACAGCCCGAGGTCGTAGAACGCTGATAGCACCAGGTTCTGCGCGATGCCGCCGAACGTCTCCATCTGCCTGGCGACGGTCCCCTGCACGTAATCCTTCCACAGGTTCGTCTCCTCCGCCGAGGGCGGGGCCGACTGCATCTTCTTGAGTTCGTCGATGGCGGCGGCGAGCGCCTTGTCTGCGTTCGCGGGATTGACGGCCATGTGAAGCACCCACGGCCCCGGTCCCCAGTAGGCGTAGAAGCCGCTCCGAACATCATATGCCAGGCCGAGCTTCTCGCGAATGTCGAGCCCAAGACGGCTCATCAGAGGGTGGCGGCCCAGGAGGTAGTTCATCAGATCCGCCTGATAGTAGTCGGGATCGCGCCTGCTGATGCCCGGGAAGCCGATGGCGATGTCCACCTGGGTCTTGTTCGGAATCGGTATCCTCGCGACTTCAGGCTTCGCGGGGGGCGGCACCTGAGGAAGCTGCGGCCGCGCCGGCTCGCCGACGCGCTCCCACCCGCCGAATGACTTCTCCAGGAGGGCGGCCGCCTGATCAGGGTCGAAGTCGCCCACGATGGCGAGGATGGTATTCTCCGGCCGGTAGTACATCTGGTGGAACGCGACCAGATCGTCGCGAGTGATGCTCCCGATCGTCTCCTTGGTGCCGAGATCCTGGTTGTGCAGCGGGTGGCCGGCCGGGAACAGCCGCTGGGACATCTCCTTATCCGCCACTTCACCGGTGTCCTCATCCCGTCGCTGCTGAGCGGCGAAGAGGAGGGAGCGCACCTTCTCGATCTCGTCCTGCGGAAATGATGGGATCATCAACTGCTCGGCCGCGGCGTCGAGCAGCAGCCCCAGGTCCTCCTTCAAGCACTGCCCTCCGGCCGTCCCAACCTGCGTGCCATTCCCAAAGCTCAACTGCGCCGCCACGAACTCCAGCGAATCCTGGATCTCCGTCCACGTCCGCTTCTGCGTCCCGTGCGAAAGCATCTCCGCAGTGAACGCTGCGAGCCCGGACTTCCCCGGCGGATCGAACACCGGCCCGGACATGATGTTGCCATAGACAGTGACGAATGGGTCCGAATGGTTCTCCTCGAACACGACGTCGAGGCCGTTCAGCAGTGTGAGCCTGCGCACCGCAGTCACTTTCCCAAGGTTCGCGGGCACCGGCACCGGCGGCGGGGCGGCCCCTTCGATCGCGTTCGACACATCCCGGCGATATCCGCGGATATCGGACGGCCCGCCTGCCGGGCCCCCTTCGCCAGGCCCTTCGCCACCTGTAGCGACGAGCCACCCGACCGTCCTGTTGTCGCGGGCGAAGTAGGTGCGTGCAACGCGCTGGACGTCGGCCGCAGTCACGGCATCCACCTTCGCCGGGAAGGTGCGCAGATACTCGTAGTTGTCGATCGTGCTGTAATAGCCGATCTGCTGCCCAAGCTTCGTCACACCGTCGGAGGCGTAGACGAACTGGGCCTTTGTCTGGTTCTTCGCCTTGGTGAGCTCGCGATCACCGACCGGCTCGCCCTTCAGCTTCTCGATCTCGGCATCGAGAATATCCTCGGCCTTCTGATGCGGGATGTTCGGGCGGAGCGCGACCTCGAACGCAAACGCGGTCGGCTGCGGATTCTCGTAGTCCCATCCGCCCGCCTCCGATGCGATCTGCCCGTCCACGAGGGCCCGGTAGAGGCGGCTCGTGCGACCCCCGCTCAGAATGGTCTGAAGCACCTCCAACGCCACATGGTCGGCGCTCTGAATCGGCGGCGCCCCGTAGGCGATTTGCACGTATGATGTGCGGCCCGGAAGCTCCAGCTTCACGCGCCGCTCGCCATCGGGCCTGCGACCCGGGTTGAGTTCAGTCGGCGCCACTGCCTGGCTGCTCACTGGGCCGAAGTACTTCTCCGCCTTGGCGAACACATCTGCGGCGATGATATCGCCCACCACCACGAGCGTCGCGTTGTTGGGCGCGTAGTGCTGGCGATAGTAGCTGGCCACCTGGTCGCGGGTGAGCTTGCGCAGGTCATCCTTGCTCCCCAGCACGGTCCGGCCGTACGGCTGCCCGGGGAACTGCTTCGCCATCAGCTCGCGCCGGAGCAGGAACGACGGGTCGTTCTCCGCACCTTCGAATTCCGAGATCACCACGCCCTTCTCGGATTCGATGTCTTCCGCCTTGAGCAGGCACTTCGCCATGCGCTGGGATTCGATCGTGAATGCCAGGTCGAGCTAGTCGGCCGGCAGTGTCTCGACGTAGCCGGTGTAGTCCATGGAGGTGAAGCCATTCATATAGCCGCCCTTCGAAGTGATGAGGCGGTCCATATCCTGGCCGGTGAAGCGCTCGGTTCCATTGAACGCCATGTGCTCGAGGAAATGCGTGATGCCGGCCTGCCCCGGAGGCTCGTTCCTGAGACCCACCCGATACCAGATGTACGAGCAGACCAGCGGCGCCGAATGATCCTCTTGCACCATGACCGTCAGGCCGTTGGGAAGCACGCGCTGCTGCACGAGGGCCTCCGAGACGGCGACCGAGGTGGGCACGGCAGCGCCGAGTGACGCGAACGCCAGCAGCACGAGCATCGCCAGAAACAGCACGGACCAGTCAGTCATCCCAGGCATCGGGTAGCTCCTTGATCACACGACTCTATTGTTTCATCCCGCGGTTGGCGCGAGACTCCAGAATCACCACCGTCAGCGGCGCCCCAAACGCAGCAGCGACGATCAGGAGGACCATCACAATCGGCGCCAGCGCGAGGACGGTCATGATGCCGATCGTTGCCAGCGCCGCCAGTGCCGCCCACTGCACCTTCCGGGCCGGCGGCAGCTTCCGCATGGCGTGCATCGACAGCTCGACCGTAGAGTAGATGCGTCCGCATTCGGGACAGGTGTCGGCGTCCCCAGGCCGAGGTGTATTGCACCGCGGGCAAGTCATCTCCTTGCGCGACTGGCTCTCAAGCTGCGCTTCCAGCCGCTGCACCCAGAACCGGTCCGATTTCAGCGTGCGATCCAGTGCCAGCGCCGCTTTGTACTCCTGGATCGCCCGCTCCAGCTTCCGCTGGCGGCGATACACATCCCCGAGGAACGAATGGGCGGCGACGTTCTTTGGGTCCAGGTCGATCGCCTCCTGATACTTCGCGATGTCCTCTTCGTCGAAGGAGCGCACGAGTCGCCAATCCGACAGCTTCGCCATCAGGTAGAAGACCACCGGGGTGCCGAGAACGATCACCGCAAGCAGCAGCATGCCCGCTCCCCCCCGCGACGAGAGCCACATCCCCAGCATTTCGATGGCGAGAACGCCCAGGAGCAGGATAGTGGCTTCCGAGCCGCTGATCTTGCGGTCAAACCAGGCTGAAAGCACCAGGAACACGGCCGTAAACGAAACCAGCGCGCAGAAGATCATCTTGCCGACCAGTGCCACCGCCTCTGGCAGCGCGTCAAGCATTGACTTCAGCCGCTCCTGATGGGCTTGCCATCGAGGCGAACGAGCCTCAGATCGAAGCTGACGGTGATGTCGCTCGCCATCAGGAATGCCCTCGGACCGTGTGCCAACTGCAACACTACTTGCCCCTTCGTCGCACTTCTGGCGACCCCCTT
>JBEKKD010000493.1:0-5267 GCA_050010895.1 Armatimonadota bacterium | reverse complement strand
CCAATGCTGACGACCAACCGGGAACCGCGATCCGTCGGCGCCAGACCTGCGCCGATGGCGCCGGCCAAGGTGCTATCCACCAGCCGAACGCGGCGCGCGCCTGCGTCCTGGACGGCGTGCAGGAGCGCGGCCCTCTCGACCGGAGTTGCGCCTGTGGTGATCGCGGCGACCAGTCGGGGCATGAAGAGGTACCGCTTGCCGAGCGCGCGCTTCACGAAGGCGCGGACCATCAGCGCACCCGCCTCGTGATCGGCCAGCACCCCCCCAGCCAGTGGGAACACGACCCGCGCTTCGGCCGAGCCCTGGTCGGCCATGAGCTTGGCCTCATTACCGGCAGCGACCATATCGCCGGAGGCCAGGGAGAGCGCGACCGCAGATGCCTCCGCCAGGACGATGCCGACGCCGCGCTGATAGACACGGGTCACGCAGGTGCCGACATCAACCCCGAGATCGACGTTCCACCCCAGCATGCGCGGTCAGGGGCCCGGCGGGGGCGAGGAAGGTGTGAGCGCGGACGGCGCTGTTGTGGTCAGCGACGCAATGTAAGGCATCAGCGCGCGGTCCGACTTCGAGATCGGTATCCGCCTGGAATGGTAGGCGTTGAGCAGAAGGTTCTCCCGGCGCTGCCGCTCGTTTTCGAAGGGCTTGAAGTCCACGCTCTCGCCTGCCGCCTGCCTATCGGCCAGAGCCCTGCGCCGCTTCTCGGTCTCGCTCGCGAAGCTCTCGTGCTCGTCGAGGAACGAGAGTTCGTACAGGATCGGCGATTCCATCTCCGCTGCGGCCTTCCGTTCCATGTCCGGAGCGCCGCCTGCCCTGCGCATCGCCGCGAGTTGAAGCTCGATGATCCAGTGCGATGTGGCGACTGCCGACTCTGTGGCGCTGAGGGTTACGTTCGATTCGCTGGTGTAATGGCGGTCGCTGATGTACTCGAACCGGGAGCGGAAGAGGCGGATCAGGTCCGGGGGAACGGCGGCGGGTAGAAGACCGCGCTTCGCCAGCGCGGCGAAGTCCACATCGAGCGAATCGAGGCTTCTCGCGAGTTCCCGGAACCCCGTGGGGTCATAGATCGTATCCGACGAGTGATCGATCATCCTCTGCCACATCTCGGCGGCACGCAGCCATTCGGGGGCGGTCTGAAGCCCTGCGCTCGCACCCGCTCGCGCCGCGACCGCCACCCCATAGGAGAACGCGAGGAAGACGAGCAGTGACGCCATCAGGAGGCATCGCGAGGATCCGATGCGGCGCATGCGGAGGATATTAGCCGAACCAGCCAAATGCCCTGCCGGAATGCACGTCTAGCGGGACTGGGAAAGCAGGTAGCCGACCTTGCCCTGGCGCTGGATCTTCAGGTCGAGCCCGACGGCGATCTGTCTCAGGGACTCTTCGGGCGTTCCCGCAGGCACGTAGCCGGTGAACGTCCGGTCGATCGGCTTCTCCGCAAGCACGATGACGCCGGTCAACATAGTGAAATCCGACAGCACTTTCTGAAGCGGGGCATCATTGTAATTGGCTTCCGGCGCCTGGCGAGCCGTCTCGCCGAGGCGGAGCGACAGTGGAGCGAAAAGCACGTAGCTGCGGCTGCCGGCCGCGGTCTGCACGGTCACCGGGATCGTCGTCGGCCCCTGGCCCAGGTCCTTGGCGGTGATCGCGACCGGGGACGCGTTCTTCGGGCCGCGTCGCACCGTTCGCTTACCGGCCCCGGAGCCGATGGTCACCTTGAACGCGCTGCGATATGCCGCGGGGGTGAACTGAACTGCGATAACGTTGCGGCCACCCCTCCTGATCACGCCCACTCCAGCGGCAAGACGAGGACCGGCGACTGCCCTCTTCGCCTGAGGCTGCGACTCAGCCGCGAGGTTGGCAGCCGCGCTCTCCGGCGCGGTCGAAACAGCCGGCGCCGGCCCCGACGGCTCGTTGGCGGCCTTCTTCTCCAACGTCTGATCGCTCTGAGCGGCCGGCGGCGCGCCAGACCCCGCCTGTCCCTGCGCCGCACCGACCGGAGCAGGCGCGGGAGGCGCCGGCGCTCCGCCAGTGGCATTCGTGCCCCCGTCGCCTTTGGGCTGCTCCCCGGGAGTTGCGGCCTTGGGCGGCTCCGCCGAAGCGCCGAGCTGCGGGGAGCCCATAACGCCGCCTCCGCCGCCGAACCCCGGGATGCCGAACGGCGGCGGTGGCGCGGGAGCCTTGACACCGGGCCCGCCGTGGCCCGGACCGCCCTGCGCTGTACCGTTGTTGGCCTCGCCAGCAGGAGCGGCCGCGGTGGCGCGGGGGGTGGACAGCGCCCTCTTTGCAGTCGAAGCGCCGGTTGGTGTGAGAGCATGCGGAACCGGGGCTTTGAGTGCGAACGCGAGAGCGGCGAGAGCGGCGGCCGCGGCGACAGGCACCGCGACTCGTGCCCAGAAATGCCCTACGCCCGTGGGGGCGTTCATGGTCTGGTGAACCGCGCGCTGAACCCGAGATACCAGGCGGCCCGGCACGGGGTCTTGCGAGACAGCCCGCAACGCTCCGATGACGGTGGTGACGTCACGGAGTTCGGCGCGACACGGCAGGCACTCCGACAAGTGCCGTTCCACCTGAATACGGACGCGAGGCGACAGGCCTCCTTCGGCGTACTCAGGAAGTCTCTCTCGGTTTCTCCGGCAGACTCTATGCGAGCTCATGAATGAAACCAGCCGTTAGACGGGATCAGCCGCGGAGAAGTTCCAAATCCTCGGACAAGAGGTCCTTCAACGCCAGCCGTGCCCGGTTCAGGCGTGATTTTACGGTGCCGACCCGGGTCTTCAGAATCTGAGCGATCTCCTCATACGACATTCCCTGAAGGTCATACAGTATCACGACCGCCCGCTGATGCTCCGGCAAATGGTTGATGGCCTTGAGCACGATATTGCGGCGCTGTTTGGAGGCGAACGCGGCATCCGGGCCGTGCGCATCGGAGACCGCGCTCTCGGCGACGCGTTCGAGCTCGGGCGCGGGTTCGTCGGAGCCTTCGCGGGCGAGTTCGGTGGTGGTGACGGGGTTGCGGGCGCGTTTGCGCGCCGCGTCGGTGGCGACGTTGAGGGCTACCCGATAGAGCCAGGTGGAGAAAGCGGCCTCGCCCCGGAAGCTCCGAAGCGCGCAGTAAGCCCGGAGGAACGCGTCCTGGACGCAATCCTCCGCCTCTTCCCGGGAGCCGGTGACCCGCAGCGCTAGGTTGTAGACCTGGGGGGTGTACAGCTCGACCAGAGCATCGAACGACTCGCGATCCCCCTTTTGCGCGCGTGCCACCAGGGCTCCAATGTGAGCGAGATCGGCCTGCGACAACTGCAGCGGCCGATCCTTAGCAGGGCCAGTCACACTCGTATTATAGTGAGCGGGAAGGTGGTGTCAATTCCGCAGCCGTGGGGGGGTGTGATCGGGAGATCTGGGCGAACAAGTTTTGTCGTCCTGAGCGCAGCGAAGGATCACGTCGTTGTCATTACAATCGGCGTCCGCTCGCGGACGCCACTCCTCAAAGCACAGAGCTGTCATCCCGAGCGACTCGTCCGTCAGCTGACGGAAAGGGGCGAGTTATGCGAGGGATCAAGACCGACGGAGCCGACCGGAGGGAGGCGACTCCCCCCCATCGGGAGAACCTGCACCCAGACAAGTCGGCTGCGTTCCTTCGGCAGCGTGCCGCCGAAGCCTGATCGGGCTAGAATGGGCGGACAGGGGGAGGCGATGACTCGACCGCACAACCGGCGTACTGAGGGAAGCGCGACAGGCGAAGCCGAAGGGAGGGGCTTCGGTGCTGAAGTACCGAAGCAACCGGAGATTGGCCCCGGCGAGGACATTCTGCTGAGCGGCGGTGGGCCTACTGGCGTCTATCGGCGTGGACGAGTCGTCGCCAAGGACACCGGCCCGTGGGCTGCCACAGTGCACTCGCTGCTGCGCCATCTTGAAGAGGTCGGGTTTACTGGCGCGCCGCGCGTGGTTGGTTCCGGGTTCGACGCCGCTGGCCGCGAGGTGCTCACATACATTGAGGGCGAGTTCGTGGACACCGGCCCGTGGACTCTGGAAGGGACGGCTGCAGTCGGCAAGCTGCTTCGCGAGTTGCACCAAGCAACGGCGTCTTACCGCCCACCTCCCGACGCGATATGGCAGCCATGGTTTGGTCGCCCCCTCGGCGGCGAAACTCGCATCATCAGCCACTGCGATGTAGCCCCGTGGAATATCGTGGCACGCAACGGGCTTCCCGTAGCCCTCATAGACTGGGAGCACGCGGGGCCGGTCGACCCACTGATAGAACTAGCGCAAGCCTGCTGGCTTAACGCGAAGCTTCACGACGATTACGTCGCGGAAATGGACGGCCTGCCCCCCCTCGATGAGCGCGCCCGGCAGCTCCGCGCGATTGTGGACGGCTACGGTCTGTCGGAGAGACAGCGCCGCTGCTTCTTCGACCTGATCATCGAGTTTGTGCTGCACGACACCGCAGAACAAGCAGATGAAGCCGGGGTCACTCCAGACACGACTGACCTCGAGGTCGATGTACTGGGTTTCAACCCGTTGTGGGCGCTGGCCTGGCGAGCCCGCGCGGCCGCCTGGCTGTGGCGTCACCGTCGCACTCTCCAGAATGCGCTTTCGTGACCCAGCTCGCGGCCGGAGACCACGGGCAGCCTGGGCATCAGGCGACGATCTCTACCATCTCGGCAGCCAAATCGGGTGGCGGGACCCTTTCCCCTCGCGCGCGCATGTCCTCGATGGTGAGTTCGATGGCCTCGCGCGCGTTGGCCAGCGCCTCATCCCGCGTTCGGCCCTGCGTCACCACGCCCGGGAGGGATGGAACACGCGCCACGATCCAACCGTCCTCGCCATCTTCCAGCACAACGCCATAGTGCAGTGTCATATCGCCGCCTCGGTGCTCCCTGGCACAACCATCGCCGCCGCGGCTATTGTACCACGTCTCGTCCAATCCGCTGAAGCAGGCCACACTGGAGGGTGTGATCGGGAGATCTGGGCGAACAAGTTTTGTCATCCTGAGCGCAGCGAAGGATCACGTCGTTGTCATCCTATAGAGTTTCTTGCGTTATGGTTAGAAGTGCCATAATGCAAGAAACTCTACAGCGCACCCCGTAAGGCTCGCACGACAGATTCTCTTGCATTACGGTCCTAACCGTAATGCAAGAGAATCCGTACAATCGGCGTCCGCTCGCGGACGCCACTCCTCAAAGCACAGAGCTGTCATCCCGAGCGACTCGTCCGTCAGCTGACGGAAAGGGGCGAGTTATGCGAGGGATCAAGACCGACGGAGCCGA
>JBEKKD010000492.1:0-3578 GCA_050010895.1 Armatimonadota bacterium | reverse complement strand
ATCAACCCCGCCGTTCCCTCCACCTCCCCGCCTCCCCCTGTGTTCTGGTGTTTCGGGACTTCAGTCCCGAAACCAGGCACTTCCCCCTCACTCCTTCCGATACTTCCCCGCCACGAACCTATACGTCGCGTCGTACAGCCGCCGCACCGCCGGGTCCTGCGATCGCCCGCACTCCAGCAGCGCGGAGTCGTCGTACCACGCCAGCATCCCCGAGTACAGGTAGCCTTGGTCTACCCCACCGTTGAGATACGACTCATATCGCTCGCGCCGTTCCGGAGATTCCAGCACTCTCCGATCCATCTCGAACTCCATCCCCATGCGATGGTCCTGCGCGAACCGCGCGGCCTCGTTGATCCGTTCCGGCGGCACGTCGTAGAAGAAGTAGTTCGGCTGCTGAATCGCCACCGTGAACCCCAGCTTCTGCCACTTCGTGCCACCCTCACTGCCGTAATACGGAATCCAGTACAGCGGCAGCAGTTGGTGGAACGACAAGTCCGAGACCTTCTTGACCAACTCGACATCGCTCGCCGGCACCTCCTCTCTCACCCAGTAGAACCCCGCCAGTCGCAGATGCTCGAAGTGGCTCCTCGTCCAACGCATCGACACCTGCCGCAGATACCACCGCACCGCTTCCGCGCGATCTTCGGTGCGGGAGAAATCCAGCGCCTTCCCGTCCAGCGTCCCAAAATCCGTCGCTCGCGGATCAGGATAGGGAATGCTGATGATCACCCGAACCGTGTGCGACTTGTTCTGGAGCTGCGCCCCGATGACACTGACCGCCTTCTCCAGCTCCGCAAGCTCCGACAATCCGCCGAACAGCCGTCCATCGAGATACTGCTTCCAGTCATCTGCCAGCCCGGGCCCAGTGCCGTAGTTAGGCTCGAAGCTCCGCTGCGACTCACCTGTCAGCGCCAGTATCAGCACGGTATCGAAGAACCAGTCATCGGGCTTTCCATCGGTGCCCACGTGGGAAACGTAATAGCCCAGTCGGTCGGCCGACCATGCCGGCATCCCCCCGCTGTTATACAAAAGAATGATGCGCGCGGGCGTACGCCAGCGCGCATCGGTGTCCCACCATTCCTTCACGCCAACCTGAGGCTTCCACCGCCCCGCCGCAGCCTGCATCGCCTGCCCCCAGACCAGCAGCGCCAACGCAGCCGCGAACACAAACAGCCTACGGCCCGCTGCCCTGCCCCCCGCCCCATTGTCATCCTGAGCGAAGCGAAGGATCACGCCGTTCCACTACTTCCGCCCGTGCTCGCCGTTCCCCTCGACTCCTCGACTCTTCAACTCTTCGCCTCTTCGAATCGCGCTACTTCAGATTATAGAACACATCCGGCCCGCCAAACCGCGACAGATCCTGCAATTCCTCCTCGATCCGCAGCAGTTGGTTGTACTTCGCCACCCGATCCGTGCGAGCCGGAGCGCCCGTCTTGATCTGCCCCGCGTTCGTCGCTACCGCGATGTCGGCTATCGTCGCATCCTCCGTTTCGCCGGATCGATGCGACACAATCGCCGTGTAGCTCGCCCGCTTCGCCATCTCGATCGCGTCCAGCGTTTCCGTCAGCGTCCCGATCTGGTTCACCTTGATCAGAATCGAATTGGCGACGCCGATCTCGATGCCCTTGCGCAGATACTCCGTGTTCGTCACGAACAGATCATCGCCGACAAGCTGTAGACGCTGCCCCAGTTTCTTGGTGAGTATGCCCCACCCCTCCCAATCGTCTTCCGCCAGCCCGTCCTCGAGCGAGACGATGGGATACTTGTCCACCAGCGCCGCATAGTAGTCCACCATCTCCGCCGAGCTGTATACCTTGCCTTCGCCCGCCAGGTTATACTTGCCGTCCTTGTAGAACTCGCTCGCCGCCGGATCGAGTGCGATCGCGCAATCCGAGCCCGGCTCGTACCCCGCCTTCTCGATCGCCTGCACGATCGTCTGTATCGCCGACTCATTGCTCGGCAGGTTTGGCGCGAATCCGCCCTCATCACCCACCGCCGTGCTCAGCCCTTGGGCGTGCAGCACCTTCTTCAGCGTATGGTAGACCTCCGTCCCCATCCGCAGCGACTCCGAGAAGCTGCTCGCGCCCACCGGCATCACCATGAACTCCTGCAGGTCCACGTTGTTATCCGCGTGCTTCCCGCCGTTCATGATGTTCATCATCGGAATCGGCAGCCGCCGCGCATTCGACCCGCCGATATAGCGATACAGAGGCAGCGCGCACCAGTTCGCCGCAGCCTTCGCCGTCGCCAGCGACACCCCGAGAATCGCATTCGCCCCCAGCTTGCTCTTGTTCGGCGTCCCATCCAGCTCGACCATCAGCTTATCGATCATCGCCTGCTCGATGGCCTCCATGCCGGCCACCTCGTTGGCGATCACATCATTCACGTTCTCGACCGCGCGGGACACGCCCTTGCCGTCATAGCGCTGCTCGTCCCCATCCCGCAGCTCCACCGCCTCGCGGGCCCCCGTCGACGCCCCCGAGGGCACCGCCGCCCGCCCCATCGTCCCGTCTTCCAGGTACACATCCACCTCTATCGTCGGATTGCCTCGAGAATCGATGATCTCTCTGGCCACGACCTCTTCAATATACATCCCATGCTCCTTGGAAGCTGATTGCCAACACCCGCCCCCCTGACCAACCGGCACAGACTCTATACAGCGCGAAGCGCCTTCTACCTGCTGCCCCACCTCTGTGGCCCCTCTACCCGGCAGTCCGCAGGGCAGGAGCGCGCCTCCTGCCCCTACTGTCATTCCGAGCGTAGCGAGGAATCACGTCGTGTTACACCGCAGTCGGCGGTTCCGCCGTTCCCGGAGTTTACCCTGAGCGCAGCGAACGGGCCTCTTCGCCCATTGCCTCCCCTCAATACCCCCTCATCCCCACCGCCGTCTCGATCATCGCCACATAGTTGCTCGCAGTCAGATGTGTCAGCACCGGCGTATGCGGCGACGCCGTTGGGCACAGGATGAACCCCCCTCCCGGCTTCCCCGCCTCGATCGCCGCCCGCACCGTTCTCATGAACTCATCCGTCGGCGCTGCGTACACATCGCCGATCTGGATGTTGCCCTCCAGGCACAGCCTATCCCCCACCCGCCGCTTTGCATCCCCCAGGTCCACATCGCCCATCGGCGCCGGCTCCACCGGATGCGTCACGTCCCACCCCATCTCCGCGAAGTCCTCTAACAGCGCGCTCACCTTGTTGTGACAATGCACGTGCAGCAGGCACCCCTTGGCATGAATCCGCTCGCAGTACCCCCGAAACGTCGGTTTCACGAACTCCCGGTACGCCTGCGGCGAGTAAATCGGCGGAGCAACCTGCTCCACCCCATTCGTCCCAAGCACCGGCCCCGCGCCCGCCTCCAGCGCCGCCTCGAGCACATCCAGCACCCGCTCCTGGAAGGCCTCCCGCAGACGGTGCAGCAGCTCCCGATGCTCCAGCCAGAAGTACGCGAAGTGCTCCGTGCCGATCAGATCGTGAACGATCTCTCCCGCCTGCGGGACAGACAGGATCACCACGTTCTCCGGCCACCTATCGCGCAGTTCGAGATAGCCCGACAAGTCCGGCTTCGGCGCGACATA
>JBEKKD010000491.1:0-3599 GCA_050010895.1 Armatimonadota bacterium | reverse complement strand
AACAGCCCCCGCGGCGGCCGGAACAGGTGGGTCCGCTTGCCGGTTATTCGTTCGATCACTTCTTCGCAGTCGTCGAGTTCCCGGATCACCGTCGACGGTGCCAGCGATTCCAGGTCGCGAGGATGCGAGTAGGTGTGATTGCCGATCACGTGCCCCTTCGCCACTGCTTCCTTCACGATCTCGGGATACTTCTCCATCCGCTCCCCGATCATGAAGAAGGTAGCCTTCACCTGATACATGTCGAGGGCACTGAGAATGGCGGGCGTGAAGTCCGGATGGGGCCCGTCATCATAGGTGAGAGCGACGACCTTATCCTGCGTCGCCACCTCCGCGATGGGTCCGCCATCGGCCTTGGGCGCGGGTGGATGTCGGAGCAATAGCACCGCGACCAGCACGATCAGCGCCAGGTCGAATGCCCCGCGCGCTATGGAAAACACCCTCATTCCTGTCCGCCATCGCCCGGATCTACACTTTGAGGAAACGCCGTTTCCGGTACATCCAGTATAGAACCAGCCACCACACCAGGAGGTATGAGAGAGTATACAATAATCCTCCCAGCCCGAGGCCGAACGGGCGAGTGAAGAATCCGAACCACGCATCCCCGAGCGAGAAGAGCTTCCCGTTCGACAGCGTCCATCCCCACTCGCTCAGGATGTAAATGTTCACCAGGATCGGAAGCACGAACGCCGTGATCGCGTTTATCCCAAGCACCACCAGGGGGAACGCCGTACCTCGACGCCCCCGGACATCCGTGACGTGGTACAGTGCCGCCAGCACCATCGCCCCCCAGCCCGCCGTCACCAGAATGTAGGGCGACGTCCATAGAGGCTTGTTGAACGGCAGATCCAGGCTCCACAGCCACCCCGTCAGCACCATAGCCGCGCCGCAGATCAGGATCATCCGCACCTTGGCGCGACCCGCGATGGACTCCGTTCGCAACAGGTCGCCGATCCCCGTCCCGATCAACACCAATGCGATCGTCGGCAGCGCCGCCGGTAGATTCTCCAGGCCATACCGCTCCAGGTACATCTGGTTCAGGTAGGTAACGACATTCTGGTTCTCGGTAAATGGCCCTCCCGGGAATCCGGGTATTGGCGCAAAGCGCAGCAGCGCCCAGTGAGCGACCAGCAACCCGGCCGCTGTTCCCAGCCGCCACCGAACCGGCATCGCGTACAGCAGTGCTCCACCGAAGTACGCGAATCCTATGAGCTGCAGCACACCCAGATCGAACAACGGCCGCCTCGCATAGCTCGAGTTGATCAGACAGCCCAGCAGCACGAGCATCACAGCGCGCTTCAGCACTCTGGCGAAGTGGCCCCATCGGGACAACCCGGCTCGGGACGAGAAGGGGATGGCGACACCGACGATCAGCAGGAACCATGGGTAGACGTAATCAGCGAGGTGGATGCGGCCGCTCCAGCCGCCATGAGTGAGCTGGCTGGGCGTCCATGGGCCCAGGGCCTTGTCGTTCACCAGCAGCATGCCGAGGACCGCTAGCCCGCGGAAAGCGTCCAGCGAAACCAGTCGCCTCGGCCATCCGGGGGCGTGCGGCACCCTTGTCGTCTCAGGCCGCGGCCTGGGCTCGAGGATCAGCACTCCGGAGCGAGGCACCGTCGATGACTCGAACGGCGCGGCATCGATCACCGTGCCCCTGGACCCTACCGAGGGGTCGTCCCTGTCAGTGAGACTCATTGTATAGCTCGGTGCGGGAGATCAGCTGCCTGCCAACGTCGAACACTGCGCTCACATGGATCATACCCAGAGCGCGAGCCGGGCGTGCGTGCCCGTACCCGCAATGTGCTGCTAACCGAGCAAGCGTCCCCTATGGCCCCTGCATGCCGACCACCGGATTCAATCTGGGCGGCACGGGACGGGCCGCAGCCATTGCCATTAGTCGCCCCCTTCGCCCAGGCCTCCCGGCGTATCCTCTACGTCTATCAAACACTGGGGCTCGCCAGACATACAAGCATATGCCTGGCATTTTGCCCCGCCGTTCGGCGCTCAGCGCGACGGCTACACCACCTCCACCACCTCGTCCTCTCCGCCGCCCAGCCATTCATCCACCCTCTGCACTACCTCGCGCTTCGTCATCTCCTTGCCACGCAGCGCGCCCTCCAACTCGGCCAGTTCCCGCTTCTGCGCCCGCGGCTGCCCGAGCTGTGCGCGGATCCACGCGATCACATCGTCGCTCAACAGCGCCCGAAGCTCCTCCGCGGCATCCACAGACGTGCAGAGGATCTCCACTGCCGCCACCACCCGCTCATCGCGGCACCCACCCAGCCTCCGCCGGAACAGCTCCCCGTGGTCGCGCAGACGCTCCACCTGCCGCGCAAGCGCCGCCTCTGCCTGTGCCGTCATTTCCGATGCAGCCGATACGGTTACCTCCTGCCCCAGCCGGAGCCCGCAGCTTGGACACACCATCCAGCCCGTAGGCAGCGGATCGCCGGCGAGGCACCGCTGCCCGAGCGCCGCCGCCACTGCGCTTGCAATCCGGTCCGCCTGGTCATCGGGTATCCCCGCCCGAGTCAGCCGCTGCGCTGCATCCAACGTAGCCGACTGGCGGAGTCGCGCCAGCCCCTCATACCGCGCCGGCGCGTATGCCGCGCTATGCCATGCCAGGTAGTGCTTCCGGTAGCTGTCCAGCCAGCGGTGAGCGGCAGCCCTCACGGCATCTGAGTGCGCGACCAGGCGCTCCGGTGACGCCAGCGCCCTGAGCACCAGTTCGCGCTCGCGGGCCAGTAGCGATCCGCTCGCGCAGACAGCGCGCTCGTCTCTCACCAGCAGCGAGAGCTGCGCGAGCGCGCTGCATGCATCCCGCAGGAAACCCGCGCACGCACGCCAGGAGCCCAGCGCCTGCACAACCGCCGCCGTGCCGCCCGGAAGGCGCTCCGAGCCCTCCGCCAGCTTCGCCATCCCGGCCTGCGATGTCGCCGTCCGGTCGACGCATCGCGCTACCGTGTGTACGCACGCCAGGGCTTCCTCGGCCCAGGCCCACTGGTCGGGGGAGTGGCCAAACGCCGCCGCGGCGCTGGCGATCCCGGCCCCCGCTTCATCCGGCCGCAGTGCCTCTGACCAGGCAACCAGCTCCGCCCACGCGCTCTCCTGCGCCGGCAAGTCCCAGTCTGCAGAGCATGAGCCCGCCTCCCGCCCGATCACGGCCGCCCACAGCCCCCGCGCCGCCTCTCCGACTTTTCCCCCCAGCCCCGAGCCGCGCATGATGTACGGCAGATTCTCGGCCAGCGGTGCAGCAATGACATCCAGCCGCACCGGCTGCAGAAACGCGTCGAGCGCGACCAGGTATCCGTGGCGGATCAGCGCCGCGACCAGGAGTTCGCACTGCTCTCGCGTTACGCCCCATTCGCTCTTCGCCAGCCGCCCGGCCAGCTCACTGAACGCGATCACCTCGCCCGGATCGATCTCCCCGCCCTGCTGCCTTTTCGGCGCCACGGCCACTGCCGCTTGCACCAGCTCGCGGTGCCGCAGCGACAGCCGATATCGTTGCTCCCCGCCCTCCACCAGCCCCAACGGCGCCGCGTACGCCGCCAAGTTCGCCTCCAGCGCCGACGCGGGCGGAAGCGTCACTTCCCCTGGCCGGACGA
>JBEKKD010000490.1:0-3601 GCA_050010895.1 Armatimonadota bacterium | reverse complement strand
GCGGGAAACTACTGAGCCGGCGCTGCTGCGGGCTTCGCTGCGGGCTTCGCCACCTTCTTGACCTTGGCGTGCTTCTTCACTTTCGCGTGCTTCTTGGCCGACTTCTTCACGCCCTTCTTCACATGCTTGACGGCCTTCTTGGCCGCCGGCTTTGCCTTCGGCGCCGCGGCTGTCTTGGGCGCCGCCTTGGCGGGAGCCGCCGCTGTAGCCGCGGGCGCGGCCTTCGTCGCGGCCGGCTTCGCAGCGGCCTTGCCCTTCGCCTTCGGCTCCGCCGAGAAAGCGCCGCCTGCCATACCAACGAGCAGGCCTAGGATGGCACAAACTACGAGCAACCTCTTCATCGTGCACCTCCAGTGATGTTGTCGGGCTTACGGCCCGAGACACGATGAGGATAGCAGAGCAACCTCTCCGCAACCTCAACGGAACGTTACGGCGACGGCAATTCTGTGCCGGCCGGCTGCAGATCGACCCAGATAGTGGTGCCCGATCCGAGGTTACTGTCCACGCCCACATTCCCCCCCATCGTCTGAGCGAGGGCCTTCACTATCGCCAGACCCAGACCCGTGCCCTCTCTCTCGCCATCCTGGTCGCCGGCGCTGCGAGCGAAGCGGTCCCAGATGCGTGGCAGGAAGTCGGGAGCGATGCCGCATCCGGTGTCTGTCACCGACAGGCGGATACGATTGTCTTCGGCCGCGCCCGAGACCGAGACCAGGCCGGTGGGCGGGGTGAATCGGCGCGAGTTCTCGAGCAGGTTCTGCAGGATCCGCCGGACGGCTGCTGCGTCCGCTCGCGCCGCCGGGAGGCCGGCAGGGAACTCCATTTGGATGGGTGCGCCCGGCAGATCGCGGAAAGTGGCTGCCACCTCGTCGGCGACGGCCGCGAGGTCGATCGGCGCCAGCGAGACTGCCTCACGCCCGGACTCTATCCGCGAGAGATCCAGTAGTCTCGTCACCAGCCCGGAGAGATGCTCTGTTTCCAGTTGCAGTCTCACTATAGCAGCCGGCTGTTCCTCTTGCGTGAGCACGCCATCGAGCCAGGCGTCGATCGTCACTCGCATGGAGGTGAGCGGCGCGCGCAGTTCGTGCGATGCATCCGCCACGAACTGGCGCTGCAGGCGCTCCAGCCTCACCAGACGATCGTGCTCCTCGCGTAAGTCGGCCGCCAGCCGGTTGACTGCGAGTGAGACCCGGTCCAGCTCGGCGACCGGCTGTTCGGGGAGGTGAACCTGATAGTCGCCGGCGGCCATGCGGGCGCTGGAATCGGCGACCGTGTTCAGCAGTCGTGTGATCCTGCGGCCGGAGCGCAGCGCCACCCCAAGGCTGACGGCCGCTGCCAGCACCGTGGCGAGAATGACCACGGCGTATGTGGTTCGTATCGCCGCCGTCGCGCGGATGGCGCTGACGCGATGCCACTCGACGAGGATGACCTTGTCGCCGTCGGGGTCGTACATGACTCGCGCGGCCCACACCACCGGATCCGAAACCCACGGAAGCGTGCCAAGCCCCTCCAACTCTCCCTCCGCAAGCACCTTCGACGCCATCGTCCACTTGGGCGTGTGAGCGTGAGTCGGCTTCTCTTTCCGCACCGGGTTCCCCGCGGTCCATTCGCCGGTCTGGTCCACGAGAACCAGGCCGCGGTCTTTCTGGCTCGATCTCGATAAGGTTTCGACTGCATCCGGGCTGCTGATATCGACGGATTCGATGGCGCGCAGCTCTCGTGCCAGCGCGAGCCGGCGCGCCCGAAGGCTGAGGATATCGGCCACCAGGAGAAGGCCGAGCAGCAGCACGCCGAGAGTCAGGATGAGCGCCCACAGATGCTGCCTGAGGATGGCGCGGTAGAGAGTGGGCTTAGCCATCGCGGGTCACCGATTCGAATTTGAGCCCGACACCCTTGATAGTCGTCAGGTACTCGATGCCGTCCTCTGCCGCCAGCTTCCGGCGGAGCCGGCTGACATGCACGTCGAGGGTATGGTCATCTCCCTGCCCTTCGTCGCCCCACACCTTGTCGTAGAGCAGCGCCCGAGAGAGCACGCGGTTGGGGTGACTGGCGAGTTCGACCAGCAGATCGAACTCCTTGGAAGTGAGCTGCACCGACCTGCCGGCGCGCCATACAGCTCTGCCGGCCAGGTCGATGCGGATGCCCGGCGCAGCGATCTCCTCCTCGGCGGCTTCGGGGCCTTTTGCCCTGCGCAGCACGGCCTTCACGCGAGCCACAAGCTCGCGGGGGCTGAAGGGTTTGACGATGTAGTCGTCCGCCCCCAAGTCCAGCCCCAGTACGCGGTCCGGCTCGTCGCTGCGCGCCGTCAGCATGATCACCGCCGGGGTGTCGCCCCACTCATCGCGGATCCGGCGAAGGATGGACCAGCCGTCGAGGTCCGGCAGGCTAACGTCCAGAAGGACCAGATCTATATTTCCGCCCGCGATCGCGGCCAGACCGGCGGCGCCCAGAGCCACGCCAATGACCGTCAGCGCTTCCCGCTCCAGGTAGCGAGCCACGAGCCCCCGTACCTGGGCATCGTCTTCAATCAGCAGCACTGTCGCCATAGCTCAGCTCCTCCAGTATACCATTCCCCGCGGAGGGTAGAATGACCCCTTATCGAGGAGTCGAAGAGGCGGAGGGAAACGGCCGAACGACGACAACAATCCGCAGATTACGCAGATGGCACAGATTGCCCGACTTCGGCGGGAAGGGCGGGACGGGAGGCAACGGCGAGATTGCCACGGTCGTCGGGCGCTGAAGCGCCCTCTCTCCCTCGCAATGACAGATGGGGGCGAGGAGGCGAAGAGGCGGAGGGAATGGCCAAGGCACGGCCATCCGCCGATGAACGCGGATGCACGCGGATGCACGCCTTCGGCGGGAACGGAAACGGTGGAGCGAAGAGGCAAGGAGTCCCGTTCGCTGCGCTCAGGGTAAACTCCGGGAACGGCGGCGCTCGGGGCGTTTCGAAGTGCACGAAGCCGCCCCGGGATTGCCACGCGGGGTGAGTCCCTGGCGGGCCTCACCGGCTCGCAATGACAGTCTTGCGGCGTCGACGCAATGAACGACGGCGGATAACAGGAGTGGCGTCCGCGAGCGGACGCCGATTATGGCATGACAGCGGCGTGATTCCCGCCTAAGGCGGGCAGGCCTCGCTACGCTCGGAATGACAGATGGAGCATCGGGGCTGACCCTCCCCGCCCGAGGCGGCTAGAGCTCCTGCCCCACGGACTTCTGATGCGGGGGTGGCAGGTCCTGCCAGCATGCGAGGGGAAGGACTGCCAGCGCGCTTGGCCCGGCGAGCCGGGTGTGAGCGCAGACAACTCACAGGACTAGAGGAGGATGTGGCGGTGGAAGAGGCAACAGCAGAGAACGCAGCCACTCGCGCAGCGGGCAGTGATCCCTATCAAGCTGCTCTCACGCATCTCACGCGCGCGGCAGAAATACTTGGGCTCTCCGCAGGCGAGCACCGGATGCTGGCGCGGTGCAAACGCGAGCTGATCGTGCATTTCCCTGTGTTGATGGACGACGGCTCACTGGAGATCTTCACGGGCTATCGCGTACAGCATAACCTCACTCGGGGTCCGGGTAAGGGGGGAATCCGATATCATCCGCTGGTGAACCT
>JBEKKD010000489.1:0-3630 GCA_050010895.1 Armatimonadota bacterium | reverse complement strand
ATCGCTACTTCGCTCTCCTCGAGGAGATCATCTTGGCCGTAGAAACCCAATTCCAACAATGGTCGTCACCGAACGCAGCCCTGCGCAAACTATGCGCAATTACATGAGACTGTCTGTATAGTGTTTCGGGACTTCAGTCCCGAAACCGTTCCCGTTACTGGGTCGCTCCGCCAGCCAGTGGGAGCCGATCCGTTGCGTCGGTGCTTCAGCTGCGCCGCCGGCCGGAGTGCCGACGCCCCTCCGTTTCCCTCCCCTCCCAGCACGCCACCGCCATCCCCACGTACAACACCATCGTCGCCCAGAACACGTGCCCCAGCGCCCTCGCATATGCGCTCATCAGCAGCGGCGCCGCCAGCGCGCTCGCCACCAGCCCCGCCTTCAGCATCCACGCCGTCCGCGGCCTCAGCGATCCCCGCGCCAGCAGCGCCAT
This sequence comes from Armatimonadota bacterium, assembly GCA_050010895.1. GTDB lineage: Bacteria > Armatimonadota > Hebobacteria > Hebobacterales > Hebobacteraceae > JBEKKD01. Next base: position 3,200 of record JBEKKD010000489.1, on the reverse strand, counting down.
CGCTGTCGCTATCGGCAGCAGCATCATCACGAAGAAATACGTCCACGACAGCGCCGACACCAGCAGCACCAGGATCACCGCCAGCGAATACTCCGTCGCCTGCTGCAGCGCATCACCCGGCCTGCGCAGCCCGCAGGCCGCCATGAAGCTTCCCGCGAGCAGCGCGAACAACACCAATATCACCCGATTCACGGCCTCCGGGGTCATATCAACGAAATTCACGTACAGCACCTGGGTTGGGTCCCGGGCGACCACATACGCGTTCACTGGCGTCAGATACCGATGCGCCACCGCCTGCAGCGACTGATTGCCGAAGTCAAGCGCGTGCTGTCCCCAGTCCCCCGCCTTCCCCCGCGACAGATACGGCGCGACCACCCGATTCCACCAGGTCCGCGTTTCCTGGTAGTTCCGCCCAAATCCCCGCACCGGCGCCGGCGCCAGCAGCATCAGGAACAGGCAGCCCAGCACCGTCGCCGCAGCCGCTCTCAGCCACAGCCGATAGACGAAATACGCGAACAGCGGCGCGGGGAACACCTTCACCGCGATCGCCCCCGCCAGCGGCAGCCCCGCCAGCCACTCCCGATCCCGCGACAGCGCCAGCAGCGACAGGTACACCAGCGCCATCACCAGGATGTTCGTCTGCCCCAGGAACAGGTTGTCCACCGCGTACACCGCGATCACCGCCGTCGAGAGCCAGAACCGCGGCACATCCCCCCACTTCGACCCCGGGTCCAGCAGCCGCGCCGTCAACCGTACCGACAGCGCGAACAGCCCCACGTTGATCAGATACCAGACGACGTAGAACGCGCGCCGGGGCAAGACGCACAGCGGAGACATGAACACCGCGAATGTTGGCGGGTAGCGGTAATCCTTGATCCCCGTGAGCGGCCCCCCATGCAGCACTCGCTGCCCCGCCTTCCACCACACATCCGCGTCCTTGAGGTCGTCGCTGTGAGCCTTGAGGAGGATGACGAGCGTCACCACCAGCGCGATCATCCCCGCCGAGATCAGCACCCGCCGCGCGTGCGGGTACGCCCGCGCCCCCGCCCGAGGCGCCGCCGCCCTCGCCGCATCAACCACAGATCATCCCCCGCCGGTCGAAGTATCGCATGGAGCAGTTCCATCTCTTCGACCCCCATGCGCGCGCCGCCTGCGTGCGGCGCCCCTCTGTCGCCGTCGGCGGCAGGACTGGTGTTTCGGGACTTCAGTCCCGAAACCGCACCGCCCGTTCCGTCGGGACTTCAACGCTTGCTGTGAGTTATCTGCCGTGCGATCAGTTCTGCGAAGGTCAGCCGCGTGCATCCGAAGCGCTCTCGGCCGCCGGCGCGGGCGCAGCAGCGGCGGCGGTCATCTCGCATCTTCCCCTTTTTCACGTTTGCACCAGTGCAGCGTGTTGTCAACTAGCTCTCTCGCCTGCCGCTCCGTGTTGCAAGAGACGTTGAGCATGAGCCGCCGAGGATCGAATACCTTGCAGGCTTCCTCGACCTCGTGGGGGGCGATGTTGAAGGTGATGGCGACGCCCGCTTCCTGGATCTCACGCAGCATCTTCGCGTGACGGAGGGCACTGGTTCCGGGCTGGGGGACCCACTGGATGCAGTGCAGTCCGGGGAGCGCGAGGAGTGCGGGGAGGTGGCATTCCGTGCCGATGCCGTCGAGATGGTAGGCGCCGTTATCGAGGTGCTGGTAGATCGCGCCGAGTTCAGGAGCGAACACGTCGCCGAAGAGCCGGGGCGAGATGAGCGCGTTGAGGTCGCACTGGGTCATATAGGTTTTGCCGCGGGAGATGATAGGCCACCAGGGGGTGGTCACGTCCTGCGTGCGCGAGATGAGGGCGTAGTTGCGCTCGTAGGCCTCGATCCAGAGGGGGTGAATATGGTTGATGGCGGCCTTGACGACCTCCGGGCGATCGATGAGATCGGTCAGGATGCGACGACCGACAGCGCTGGCGAGAACGTCAGCGGCGCCGCCGATGTCGGTGATGCTGACGACCAGATCATCGCCGAGTTCATCCAGTAGCGCTTCGGTCACACCCATGATGCGGGGCCACCACTTGCCTTCCGGCAGGAAGCGGAGCTTCGGATACTCCTCGATGTCGGAGAGGAACTGCGGGAACCAGGTGGTGGTATCGAACTGGAAGTCGGCGTCGCCGCCGATGCACGCGTGGAGCACGCCGGGGCCGAAGTTGGCGAAGAAGTGAGGGAAGCCTTCGGCATGATAGGCGGTGGTGGCAAGCTGGTATCGGGCGCGGGCGAGCATGTGCTCGGGACGCCAGCGCTCGCTGGGGTGGACGGCGGGGGGCGGCGGAACGGAGGGGTCGGGTCTGTCCTTGGGCGCGCTGATGAAGAGGACGGGGCGATCGGTGTCTTCGCCTTTCCAGAAACGGTCGAAGCGGGCGATGATGTTGGGGTAGGTGGTGCAGAAGTTCATGGTATTTCCTCAGGAACGGCGATCGGCAGGCTGCGCAGATCGCGGTAGCGAGCTGCGCCGGACCGAGACACCGGGGCTTGGGCACACACGGGACTGTGCCCTACCCGCCTTTGTAGACATCGCCGCGATTCCCGATCCGAGTGACGTAGATCACTCTTCGGATCGAGTCGGCGAGAAAGACGATGCGTCGTTCCCGCACCCGCAGACTCCAGTCGTTCCGGCCCTTCAGTTTCTTCGCGCCCATATGGAAGCGGGGGCCGCTTTGAAGACGATCCAGACCGCGAAGAACATCATCCCGTTCCGATCTTGGAAGCCTGGCAAGCTGCGTCTCAGCTCGAGGAGACAGAATGACCTGCCAGACGGGCTCAGTCGGCCCGGTCACGCAGTTGCTCCTGGATCACCTGGTCGAGCGGCTTTCCCTTTCCGGCCAGGTAGTCCGCCCAGCCTGCCTGTACGTCTGCGATCTCCTCGGGTGTCAGCGGTATGTCGTCTTCCGTCAGCGATCTCAGGAACGCGTCGAGGTCGTCCTGTTTGATGCGATAGCCCTTGCCGAGCTTGGCGGCGCGGACTTTGTGCTGCCGGATATAGCGACGAAGGGTACTCACATTCACGCGCAGGTAGGCTGCGGCTTCGCCTGCGGTCAGGAGCTTGTTCTCGGACATCGCATTGCACCCTTTCGGATGCTATTGTAACGTATTGGCACGTATCAGGCAATATATAAAGAGCGCGGTCATGGCGGCGTGACAAGTGTCCCAACTCAACCTAACATAGGC
>JBEKKD010000488.1:0-3645 GCA_050010895.1 Armatimonadota bacterium | reverse complement strand
AGCGGGCTCAGAGACAGAACGCGGCCCCGCGCTGAGGGGGAAGCTCGGGGCCGCGCTTATGGGGTAGGTACCGGTACCGCCTAGGGATACATCCTGCGGTCGTGAGTTCCTTCTTGCGTGACTCTATTCTTGTGCGAACTCGCCTATGGTAGAGTGCCCAGAGCTTATCGGCAGGTAACAGGCCTGTCAGCGGTGTCCCATTGCCGTCTGTCAGCCGCAGACACTACGCATCACTCGCTCTCCAGTGTCAAGAAGACAACGGAGTGCGCTGGGATCGTGCACGTTACGCGGGGGCCTGCCAGCGTGACCGGCAGCTCTGCGATCGCGTCCTCCTTGCGCTGGAGGATGGGCTTGCCGTCGAGATCGTCGTTGATCAGGAGGATGCCGGTGGCGCGGACGGCGTCGAAGGTGCGCACGTTGAGAGTGCAGGGCACGGCGCGGTTCCAGGAGCCGTTGGCGACGACGAGGTAGAGCGACTTCCTATCCTTGCTGAGGGTGACCAGCGCGGGGGTCATGGGCCCGGCATAGTCGGTGGGCCTGTCAGAGAGGCCGTCGGCCGCGGACGGGGCGTAGTATGGCGCCACGCCATCCATGTCGAGCGCCCACTCACCGAGGTGGCGGTTGAAGTAGTAGTAGAGCCAGTAGAGCATGAAGCGTTTGTCGGGCGCGTCTGGAGAGAGGATGCCGAAGCCTTGCTCTTCGCTCCTGGAGAGCATTTCCCAGCCGCTCGCGCCTCGCAGGATGTCCTCGCGGGCATAATAGATGAGGCGCACGGCGCGGTGGAGAGTGCCGATGATGTTCGCGTTCCGATCGAACGCGTCCGCGGCCTCGCCGTGCGGGCCGGAGCTGATCATGCCCCACTCGGTGTCGTACTGGTAGACATCTCGGCCTGGGTTGTAGGCTCGGATAAGAGCGTTGGTGCGCAGGATCAGGTCGAGCTTCTGGTAGTTCGCGGCGAGCACGGCCACCTCGAGCGCGCGCTCCTGCAGTCGGTCGATACCGGAGTAGTAGTGGCCGACGACGAAATCGTAGTGGCCGGCGCACTGCTTGAGCACAGCGTTGCCCCAAGCCTGGCTCTCGGGGTCTATAGCGAGGCCGATCTGGGCAGAGGGCTGCACGGCGCGGATGGCGCGGCTGACCTCGATGAAGTGGTCGATGTAGGACTGGGGAGTCGGGAAGGCTGTGCCCTCGGGCATCAGGTAGGGCTCATTGGCGATCTCCCAGTAGCGGAAGCCGTAACCCTTGCTCACGGAGTGGCGGACGCCTCGCGCCCACATCTCGGGCGGCAGCTTACTGGTCGCGCCCTGGGTTTCGAACTCGAGCACGACGTGGTCCAGAGGCACGCCGACGCGGCGGCAGACTTCGGCGGCTCTGTCGATCGACTCCTCGACTGGGAACGGCTCATCGCCGACGGCGTAGAAGCGAGTCATGGGGAGGTGGAGGTCACGGATCGCCTGCTCCAACTCGGGCGCGAGGGTGTAGTTCCCCTTCCTATCGTACGGCTGGCCGGTCCATCCGCAGATACGGTGGAATGAGATGCCACCGACATCCTGGGTGGCGCGGCGCAGGTACCTGCTAGCATCCACCGTGATGTCTAGGACGTTGCCGGGGCGCAATCGGTGCTGGAGCGGCGGGTGCTTCAGTGCGGACTCATCCACAAGGCGACCCTTCCGTGTGCTGGGCCCTTCGGTGACGACGATGTCGTCAACCCAGAGGGTGCGCTCGGTCCGCTGGTCGCGGGTAGCGTAGAACGTGAGCAGGAGATATCGGCTCCGGTCCGCGAAGAAATCCCAGCCTTCTTCGATGGTGAAGCGGGAACGCTCCCACCTTTCACCCGCAGCGATGGCGAAGGTGCCGGGGGAGGGCGCATCGATGAACGGGTGGATGCTGGAGTAGGCCTCGAAGGCGAAGTGCGACATCCCAGGCTTGTCAGCTCTGGCCCAGAAACTGACGGTGTACACCATGCCTTTGCGGGGACGGATGGCGTGCTCGGGAGAGGAGACGACGTAGCCATTGGTGCCAGCGGGGTGGTGTATGCGGAAGCAGGCGCGGCCGCTGTGGGGGTTGACGGTGTCGAGCGTGTAGTTGGCGGGGATCTTCCAGGTACCCTCACCCCACATCGTCCAACCGGGAGGCGGGCTTTCCGTGGAAGCGATCTCGAAGTCGCCGTTGTAGACGAGGTTCTGCGCGCCGTGGGCGGCGCTCCCGAGATCGAGGAGCAACAGACTAGCTGCCACAACAGCAATGAGTCTCAAGTACATGGCTTCCCTCTACCGGGTCACGTTTCGGCGCGGGGTCTCGTCATCCTTGGCGCGAGAGGTCTCGCCGCGCGATGTCCCTATCAGCCGCCCGTGGAGCCAGCGTGAGAACACCCCCCGACTCCGGCTACCCCCGTGCTGGGAGTCACTGTCGCGGAGGGGTCCAGTCGCGTGTGAAGACAGCAGCCGCGCCACGCTGGCGATCACCGGCAGCCCCAGCGAGTCGGATCCCCGCCCGGCATGCTTCCCCGTCCTCCGTGGCCTCCCAGAACAGGGGCATCACCGAGTGCCGAGAACACCACGCTCGGGGCTGCAGGAGCGTTCTGGGGGCGGACGGGCTTCTGGACAGCATGAGGTTCATCGGGTCCCTGCTACCCGGCCACAGGCGCACCGATCAGCGCGGGGCCGCTACCGCGCTCCTCCCGCCACCTCCCAGCGGGCCTCGCATTCGTACCACGTGTTCGCGTCCAGGTTGATCTGGTCGCCTTCTGCGATCGCGATCACCAACTCGTTCCCTCGTTCATAGACCCGCGCTCCGGTCGTAGACGGCACACGCAGCGGGTCGAGAGAGAGAACCACACGGCCATTCGTGAGTAGGTCGATTCGCGTAGGAACCGCTGCGGTGTCCCCGAGTTGACCCCCGGCGGACACCCCGCTCGGGACGAGGAAGCTGGCCCCCACCATTCCTTGCTGCCCTTTCCGATCTCCATCAGAGCGTAACGCCCAGCGCTGCACGAACCCGGACTCCCCGAAGACATACTCATTCCGATACCACAGCGCTGGCTCCCGGAGGCCGTAGCGGTTGCCATCCTGGAAGCCACGCACTTGCCCCTGGAAGGCCAATACCAGCTCGCCGCGGGGAGAGCAATCGATGCGTATCCCGCACTCCACGTCCGAGGCGGCATTCATGCGCTCATCGGTCGCCCACTGCCCATGCACCGTGAAGTCTTTGCCCTCGGCATAGATGTCGTGCTGTTTCGCCAACAACTGGCCGCCGCGCCATAGCTCGCGGATGACGCCTCCTTGGCGACGGAGCATTGCGGTGTATCGGCCGGTGCTGACGATGTAGTCCGGACCCACGACGCGCAGATGCACGCCCCCGATGTCGCAGCCGACGGCTGCCTCTGGCTCCGGCGGAATGCTCTCGGCGGAAGACACGAATGTCGTCGCGCCGGAGAGTCCCACCAGGTGCAGCCCGGCCTGCCCATCGAGTCGCTCGACTAGACGCACCGGCTGCGTGACGGGCCCCTCGAAGCGTACGATCGTCCAGGAGCCGGAGGCACCCCGCACCCCCACGCGGCCCTCCCGCGGATGGAGCGGCTGGGTCTCATTGAGCCACAGGTCGTCGGTACCCTGCTGCCGCCAGTACAGCGAGCGGGCGCGTCCC
>JBEKKD010000487.1:0-3660 GCA_050010895.1 Armatimonadota bacterium | reverse complement strand
CGTGTCTGCTCCCCGCGGGGATGAGGTGACTGGCGCGCAGCAGCGCGGCGAGTCCTGTTTCTCTGTGCTCGCCGGCGCTCCTCTCCTCACAGGCAGCCTGGGCGGACCGCGCCGAGGCAGGACCATCCACGACCCGCCGGCCTGCGTCGGCACGGCATGTGGAATATCCAGAAGGGAGTTGTTGCATGGCGCGTGGAGGGCGCGATGATGGATGCATGTGCGGCAAAACGCGTTCTCGTCGTCGGTGACCGGCCCGACGTACGAGACGTTCTCGGGGAGCTGCTTTCCCGTGCAGGATACCTCGTCCGGTATGCCAGCCACGGTACCGCTGAGTCTGCCGTGCTGGCGTCTCAGGAAGAGGCGTTTCCTCACGTGGCGGTCATCGACACCGGCCGCCCCGCGGAGGTCGACATCTCCGTTCTTGAGCACATCCGCAGCAGGGCATGCAGCGATCTGCCTGCGATCGTGATCATCGCGGGCATGACAGAGGAACACGGGGCCGAGTTCGAGAGACTTCGCGTGCACCGGGTCCTGTGCAAGCCCGTGCCAGCTGTGGAGTTGTTGTCCGCGGTTGCGGCAGCAATCGGCTGAAGCGACTGTCACCAGTCGGCGCCAGCGATTTGACTGCCATGTGCGCGCCTGGGGCGGCAGCAAGGAACAGCCGTACTTGCCGGAAGTGACCGCGGGCTGGGACGCGCGGCCCTGGGAAGGCCCTCAGGGCGATGGAAAAGAGCCCGGCTGGTACTTCCCGGACCGCACGCCGGAGCAGTTCGCCGCCGCGCTGCGCGAAGCCATCTCGTGAATGGACACGCACCCCGACCAGACCATCGCCGAGCATACGATCCTCGTCTATGCCTGGAATGAGTTCGGCGAAGGCGGCTACATCGTGCCGACCAAGGGCGATCCTGACGGGCAGTACTTGAGGGCGATTCAGTCCGTCGTCGCCGAATCAGGCGCCACTCGTCCCTGAACCCGCAGTCGGGGGCCGGAGGCAGTGCGCTAGCCTGGCGCGTCGGTCACACGGCCGGCCCGATCATCCCACGCGCGCGAGCTCCCAGCGCCACCCATGCGGTGCCACCAGTTTTGCGCGCTCGGACTCCTGCTCGGTTATGCACTGGTCGAGTTTCCGCTCCAGCGCGAGCTTCTCCGGCTGCGCCTCGTCGGGAATACTCAGCTGCACACCGAGTTGCTTCCAGCGCGTGCGGTAGATCCATTCCTGGGTGGCCGCCGTGTTATTCACCTGCTCGCCAAGCTTCTGCCGCGGGCCGGGGCGAGCGCCCAGATCGACGCCCTTCGCCAGGTCGTTCGTCGAAAAGACGCCCACCTCCATGTTGTCCACGGTGAGCTTCCAGTTTCCCGGCTGCAGCCCGGTGACCCGAAACGGGTACTGGTTCAGGTCCTGCTGGATGGGGGCATAGGTGAACACGGTCGCCGCCTCGGGATCGAAGTAGGTTGGAAAAGCGCGGTCGATGCGCGTGAAGGTGATAGATCCGGGAGTCACCCGCAGATTCCTCACAACCGCGCGATCCGCTGCAACACCGCGCGTGCTCGCGTCGATGGTGACGCTCGCGGCCGTCCCGTCGGCGCCGAGGGCCTTGAGCAGCCCGTAGGCCATCAGAGCCTGACCCGGCGGGTCCGGATGCACCGAGTCGGGGAGCATGGTGAACTTCGGGTTGTCGCGCTTCGCCCGAGCCTGCACATCGCCCATGAGGGCGTTGATGTCAAACACCGCGATCTGCTCACTCGCAGCAAGCTCCTTGACGCCCTGCGCATACCGGGTAAGCGTCCGGTTATAGCCCTTGTTATCGATGTCCTCATCGACTACGCCGGGCGTGAGGAGTACGACCCGCACGCCATTCCTCTTGAGCGTCTGCACGAGCCCGGTCATGCCCTTCATATACCGGTCGTAGCGATCTTGATCGAAGCTCGTGTAGCCGCCGTCATTCATGCCGAAGCAAATCGTCACGACGCTCGGCTTCAAGCTGAGGACGTCGCGCTGCAATCTCTCCAATCCGCCCGGCGCGGTATCGCCGCTCCAGCCGGCGTTGCGGAACGTTATCCTGACGTCTGGGTAGCGCAGCGCGAAGTAGTCCATGACATAGCGGGTGTAGATCAGCTGTTCCGTGATGGAATCGCCGAGAAAGACGAGCCGAGTCCCGTGAGGCAGCGGAATGGCAATGGCCAAGACGGCGACAAGCAGCATGACGAGTAGCACGAAGAAAGCAACCCGCGCAGCGAGAGAGCGATGCGACATGATGCTATCACCTCGGACGGTGTGACGGTGCCATCCTTGTTCGCTTCATCCGGCTCCGCTCCTGCCGAAGGGCGCGCCGGCCGCGCAACTGCGAGCCCCTCCGGATCAATCCCCGTGATCGGGTTATTGTCCGCGTATGCATACCAGTTGACCCCATCGCCGATCGGGTCCTGCTGGATGAACCTTCCCAGTTCCGGCCAGTAATACCTCGCGCCGAGTTGCAGCAGCCCTGACCCCGGCGTGTCGGTGGTATATCCCCAGGCCCCGCCGAATCGATACGGATTCGGTGTCTGGTTCGTCCAGCCATCCGTGTACCGGCCAAGGCCCCCGCTCAGCTCCAACCGTAGTGGTTCTTCATTCAGCAAGAGCGATCTGCAGCACCTGCATCAGCGATCTCGCATCGTCCCGCCTCATGGCGACCTCAGTTCCTCCTTCCGATTGGACCAGGAAGTAGACTGCAACACAAGTGTCGTCGTGGCGAACGATGGCCCATGTCTCGCCAGACATCAGGTCTGAGAACTTGATGATAGCTGCATTCTTCGCGACGGGCTGCTCGTTTGCGTCGCGGAGCAGTTCCCTCGATCTGTCATCACGCGCGAGCGCACCGATGGCGATTTGCAGCGACTCCAACAGCGATCGCGCTGCCTCTTGCACCATGACGACCTCGATTCCTCCTCCCGACTTGAGGAACATGCCGATGGCAACCAGGCAGTCATCATAGCGGACGATGAGCCAACCCTGGTCAGGCTCAGCCTCGCCCAGGTTGCTGAACCTGATGAGAGCTGCTTCTCTCAACACCAGCGGCCCATTCCCCCGAGCGGAAGGCTTGTCCAAGCCGCCTTCGCCGGCGGCGACGGCAACCTGGACTGCCTCCAGCAATGCTTTCCCCTCGTCCATTCCCATCACGGCCTCGATATCGCCGTTCGCCATGAGAGCCAGGCCCACCGCGATACGACTGGCGGAATACCGCACGAACACGTACGCTTCGTCAGATGTCAGAACATCTTTGAACCTGGTTGTTGGTGCATTCTCCAACACTGCCCCTCCTTTGCCGCTCAGTAGCCTGGGATCGGGGTACCGGGTAGGTATCTCTGGTGACTGATGCCAGCGACCTTCGTATCCAAGTGCCAGTGCGGGCCAGTGTGTTGGGGCGCGCCGCCTATGTCGTACGGATGCTGGTCGTAAGTGATTTTGTTCTCGCCGAGCTTCCATACGACCTTGCCGCGCCCGAGGTATTCCCCGTCTGCCACAGACTCGCCCTCCACTCCCAGAAAGTCGTTCATCTCTTCGACCGTCGAAGGCCACGTCCTGGCTGCCGCCGCTACCTCCGTTTCCGCCTCCACGGCCCCGCTGGCCATCTCGGCACCTGCCTCCAACTCGCCGAAAGTGCCGAGGGTGGCGGCTGT
>JBEKKD010000486.1:0-3686 GCA_050010895.1 Armatimonadota bacterium | reverse complement strand
GCTTCAGTGGCCTCGGGCGACGTCTCTCCTGCCCCCAATCCTACCTCTCGGCTCGCGGCCTGATTCTACGCGCCAGGTCATCAAAGAGTGTATACACGGTTGGAACGACGAAGAGCGTGAGCAATGTTGAGGTCGCGAGCCCGCCGATCACCGCAGTTGCCATGGGGGCCTGCACCTCGGACCCTCGCCCAAGCGCCAGAGCCAGCGGCAGCATGCCGAGGATGGCGGCGGACGCGGTCATCAGAATGGGGCGCATCCGCGTCGGCCCCGCCGTCAACACGGCCTCGTCCCGTTCCATGCCCCGCCTGCGCAGCAGGTTCGTGTAGTCGACCAGCAGGATTCCGTTCTTCACCACGATCCCGACCAGCATCAGCAGTCCGATGAATGCCGTCAGGCCGAATGTGCGCCCGGTGAGGAAGAGGGCGAGGATGACGCCGGTCCCTGCCAGTGGCACCGAGAGAAGCACGATCAAGGGGTAGATCAGTGACTCGAACTGGGAGGCCAACAGCATGTAGATCAGCCCCACCGCGAGCACCACGGCCAGCCCCAGGTTGGCGAACTCCTCGGCTCGCCGCTTCTGATTGATGCCCCAGTCCCAGTAGTAGCCGGTGGGAAGGTGCAGTCCGGTGAGCGCGTGTTGGATCTCGGTCTGGATTGCTCCCTCCGAGCGTCCCTCCGGGGTCCCGGTGACGGCGACGTAGCGCTGGCGGTTCAGCCGGGTGACCTCGCTCGGGCCCATCGCGTAGACCGGCGTGGCCACCTGCCGGAGGATGACGGACTGCAGTCCGCTTGCCCCGGAGGCCGCGCTCGAGGTGGGGGCGGCGGAGGAGCCGCCCGTCGGCGCCGATGATGCGGAGGTCGAGGAGGACAGCAGTGCCGCCTGGGAGGCGGCCGACAGCGCGCCGGGGTTGATGATCAGGTCTTGCAGTTCGGGAACGGTCTTGCGGACGGCCTCCGGGAGCTGCACGATGATCGGATACTCGAATCCCGCCTCCTGGTAGTAGCTGGCGATGGTCCCATTGGTGGCGGTGTCGATAGTGTTGGCGATGTCCGAGTAGGAGAGGCCGAGTTGCGAGGTCACGACTCGGTCTACCTGCCACCGGATCTCCGGAGCCGCCTGCTGCCAGTTCACGTCCAGGTTCTGGTAGCCCCGGATACCGCGCACGCGACCGATCACATCCGAGGCGTTGGACGACAGGGTGCCCAGATCGTTTCCGAAGATGTCGACTTCGACGCTGGGAAGCCCGCCTGTCATAAGCGCGGTGACCAGGTCGAACTGGTAGATGCGAGCGTTGGCGCCGGGCAGCTTCGAGATCTGGCGCCGGAGGTCGGCGATCACTTGCAGGGTGCTTTCTCTGCGGCCCTCCTTGAGTAGCACCTGGGCCGATCCTTGGTAGGGGATCAGGGTACTCGAGGTTCCTCGTAGGCTGAGGGTGGTGCCGGAGGCCGCGAACACGCTCTCCACATCCGGGTGGCTCTTCACCACGCGCTCGATATCCAACATGGTGCGATCGGTCTCGGAGAGGGCCGTGCCGATGGGCATCTTCAGGCTCACCTGAAAGTCCCCGCTGTCGGTGGCCGGCATCAGCTCGGTCCCGATCTGGGGCACGAGCAGAAGGCTGAGCCCGGAGATCCCGGCGGCCCCCGCGATCGTCCAGAGCCGGTGGCGAAGGGCCCACTGGAGGCCGCGCCGGTAGGCCCCGTCGATTACATTGAACGCGGCGCCGAAGCGGGCGAAAGCCCTGGCGACGAGGGCGCCGACGGCCCCCCTTCGGGGCGCCTCACCGCGCGCCTCGCCGTGCAGCAGGCGTGTCGCCAGCATCGGAACCACGGTGGTGGCGTCCAGCAGGGAGACGGCCAGCGAGAAGATCACGACCAGCGCGAACTGGGTGAACATCTGCCCCGCCTGCCCCTTGATCAGAAAGAGCGGCAGGAACACCACCATCACCGTCCACGTGGAGGCCATCACCGCGGAGAGAATCTCGCTGGTGGCGTTCACCGCGGCCGTCGTAATGTCTTTTTCCCCGCGCTCGACGTGCCGGAAGATGTTCTCCAACACCACCACCGCGTCATCGACGATCAGCCCGGTGGCGAGCGCGAGCCCGCCCAGTGACATGGTGTTGATGGTGAATCCGCCGACGTAGAGGAGGGCGAAGGTGGAGATGATGGAGATGGGGATGGAGAGGGCCACCACCAGGGTGCTGCGGATGTTGCGCAGGAAGAAGAGCAGGATCAGCACCGCCAGCGCGCCGCCGAGGAGGGCGTTGACCTTCACATCGTTGATGGACTGGCTGATGAACTTCGACTGATCGTAGGCGAGCCCGAACTTCAGGTTCGGGTAGAGCCGCTGCACCAGCTTCACCTTCTCGAAAACCGCCTGCGCGGTGGCGACCGTATTGGCCCCGGTCTGCTTGAGGACGATCATGCCGGCCGAGGGTTGTGCGTTGAACCTGGTGTAGGTCCGCGTCTCGGAGTGGGAATCTCTGACGGCCGCGACCTCGCCCGGCCGCACGGTCTGGCCGCTGAAGGTGCCGACCGGGATGCGGGCCATATCCTGGGGGCTGGTGAACCACCCGAGGCTGCGGATGGTGTACTCCGTCTTGCCCTGCTTCGCGATTCCCGCTGGGAGGTTGACGTTCTCCGCGGCGATCCGGCCGATAACGGTGGCGAGTGACAGGTTCTGCGCGAGCAGCGCGTCCGGGTTCACATCCACGATGATCGCGCGCTCCTGGCCGCCGGTGGCCACCGCTGCCGCCACCCCATCCGCCGATTCGATGAGAGGCGTCACCTGGTTGTCCAGCAAGGTGCGCAGCTTCACCGGGTCCGGCTCGCCGGTGACCCCGAAGATGAGGATGGGCAATTGGGTGGGATCGAACTTGAACACGACCGGCGTCTGGAGCGTGGGATCCACCGGGAACGATTGCGTGGCCCGCTCCACCAGTTGTAGCACATCCACCGCGGCCTGGCCGATGTCAGTTCCCCACTGGAACTGCACCCGCACGAGTGAGCTTCCCTCCGTGCTGCTCGAATCGACCTCGTAGAGGTGGCTGGCGGAGGAGACCGATTCCTCGATGGGCCTGGTCACCTGGGTCTCGATCACTTCGGGGGCCACGTTGGGCCACGTGGTCACGACCGCTACCGTTGGAACCGAGACATTCGGGAGCAGATCGACAGGCAGCCGCACGATGGAGATCGCCCCTAGCAGCACCAGCGCGGCTATACGCATCAAGACCGTGACAGGGCGGCTGACCGCAAGCTGCGCGATGCCCATGTCAGGGCCCCGTTCCGGCGGTCGAGCCATATCCGCCTGTTGCCGGAGCGGCGGTCGGCTGCCCTTTCGAAACCGCCACCCGCTGTCCGTCCTTGAGAGGTATGGTGCTGAGCGTGACCACGGTCTCGCCAGGCCGCACCCCCCGGCTGATCGCGATCACCGAGACACTGGCGGGCCCCAGAGTCACCGCGCGGCGTTTCGCGACTCCCTCATCCGCGACCATCACGTAGTCGCCGTGCTCATCCCGCTGGACGGCCTCCCGGGGAACTACGATCAGGTGCGGCAAGCGGGTGGTGTCGAACACCACGTGGGCGAACATCCCGGGCTTGATCGTGACATCGGCGTTGTCGAGCAGGACTCGCACCGAGAACTGCCGGCTCTGGAGGTTGGCCGAGGGGTTGAACTGGATGATGCG
>JBEKKD010000485.1:0-5415 GCA_050010895.1 Armatimonadota bacterium | reverse complement strand
CACTCGCAGCAGTTCATCCACTGTGGTTACCCCTGCGGCCACCTTGTCTCTACCTTCCGCCAACAGGCCGGGGCTAGTCTGCCTCGCGGCATCTTCCAGCATTGCGAGCGGGGCTTTGGCCATCACCAGATCTCGAATACCCTCGTCGACCACAATGAGGGCGAAAATTCCGGTGCGGCCGGAGTAGCCGCTGCCACCGCAGCGATTGCAGCCGGTTCCATGCAGGAATCGGGCGCCGCTCGCGGCACGCACGCCGGCCCGCTGGAGAGCATCTGCATCGGGCCGGTACTCCGTCGCACATCCCGGGCAGACACGGCGCACCAGCCGCTGCTCCATGACCCCGGTCACGGAGGAGGCCACCAGGAATGGCTCCACTCCCATCTCCACCAGTCGAGCGAAGACGCCGGCGGAGCTCCGGGCGTGGGCGGTGCTGAAGATCAGGTGACCGGTGAGGCCCGCGCGCACCGCGATCTCTGCGGTTTCTGCATCCCGGATCTCCCCCACCATGATCACCTCCGGGTCCTGCCGCAACACGGTGCGCAGACCGGTGGCGAAGGTGAGCCCCAGCGCCGGGTTGGTCTGGGTCTGACTGATCACTTGAAGATCGTATTCGACCGGATCTTCGACGGTGACGATGTTGCTGAGATTGTGCCGCTGCTGGTAGAGATAGCTGAGGGTCGAATAGAGGGTGGTGGTCTTCCCGCTGTTGGCCGGGCCGGTGAGCAGGATCGTGCCCTGAGGGCGCCCGATCAGGTTCACGTACCGCGCTAAGGTCTGCTCCGACATGCCCAGCTCCTGCAATCTGAAGATCGCCCGCGAGGAGTCAAAGAGCCTGACTACCGCCTTTTCGCCATGGATGGTGGGGAGCACCGAGACGCGGAGATCAATGCTCCGGCTGTCGCTCTCGACGACGGTCCGCCCCTCCTGCGGAACGTCGTGGCGGAACACGGCGAGCTTCGCCAGCACCTTCAGGCGGGCGAGCACCCGAGGGTGAAGGTTAGCGGGTATCTCTGCAACGTCGGAGAGCAGTCCATCAATGCGGAACCGCACCCGCAGGGAGGTGTGGAAGGGATCGAAGTGGACGTCACTGGCCTGATGGTGCACGGCCTGAAGCAGAAGGAAGTCGACCGCGGAGGCCGTCTCGCTTTCGCCTGCCGATAGCAGTGCCCTGATCTCCTCCGAGAGTCTTTCGAGCGGCACTTGCTGAGAAAACCGGGGATCGGCGCGGCGCGCCCGAATGCCGATCTCTTCGCCGATGAGCCCCTCCAGCCAGAGCGCCTCGGACTCGAGCAGCCCTGCAACTGCGAGAGGCCCCTGGGCCAGGCTCAGCTCGACTGCCCAACGCTTCCCCTGCTGCTTGGTCTGGACCGCCTGTATCTCCTCGAACAGCACCAGGCGGGGATGCTCCCAGGCGGAAAACGCCTGGCGCTGAGTGATGGCGATCCCCTCCGGCGCGAGATAGACGCGCACTCGTCTGCGGCTCAGCAGGCTGGTTGTCTCCAGAGTCTCCTGCATTCCGTCTCTCCTATCGCATCCCGTCTGCCTGGTGGTCACTAACCGCCGCCGCTGAGCGCCGAGATCGCCTGGACCAACGGCAGTATGAGCGAAACTATGGTAATGCCTACGGCGAATCCCAGAATCAGGATGAGGGTCGGCTCGAGCACCGCCGAGAAAGCGCGAGTGAGATGCTCGGTTTGCGCGTCATAGAAGTCAGCGAGGTTGTTGAGCATCACCAGGAGCGTGCCGCTCTTCTCGCCAGTGGCGATCTGCTCGATCACCGCGGCAGGAAAGACTCCGGTAGCCGCGAGGGCTGGCGCCAGCGGACTGCCCTCCACCACGCCGCCGATGGCCGTCTTCGCGGCCCGCGCGACAACGTTGTTGCCAGAGGCCTCCCCGGCCAGCTCGAGCGCGCTCTCTACCGCCACCCCGTTGCCCAGGAGCAGCGCGAGGGTGCGAGCGAAACGCGCCAGCGCTCCCTTGCTCACGATTTGCCCGATGAACGGCAGCCAGAGCTTTACGCGGTCGAGCCGGTAGCGGCCGCGGCGAGTGCGATAGTAGGCGCGAATGATGAAGACGAGCACGAACGCCGCGACCAGAGCGAAGGCGAACATCGGCATGGAGACCTGGTAGAAGCGCAGCATCACGGCCGTGAGGCGCGGGAGCTTGTTACTGAGCCCGACGTCTTGATAGATCTTCGCGATCTGGAAGACCATGCCGCTGCCCCAGTAGGAGGAGAGCAGAGCCAGTACGAGCGTGGCCACCACCGCGGGGTAGACCAGCGCGGAGGAGACGCGCCTGCTCAGTCCACCCACGCGCTCAAGATAGTCGGCGGTTTGAGCCAGCGTGGTGGGCAGGAGGCCGGCGTGTTCGCCGGCGCGCGCCAACGCCAGATGCAGCCGAGGGAACAGACCCGGGAACTTCGCCAGGCCCGCCGCAAACGGCTCACCCTCAGCTAGGGTGACGTAGAGCGTGTAGCAGACCTTTTTCAGGGCGGGGTTGGTGCTGTCCCGAGCCAGGATCTGCAGTCCCTGAGACAGAGGCAGACCTGCGGCAAGCATGGAGGCGAGCTGGCGGTAGAGAGTCGCGAGCTCGTGTTCGGTCACACGCGGGTCGGTGCGCCGAGGCGGTTGCTCCGCGATACCGATGACCGACTCACCGCGGCGCTGAGCCTCCACAAGGGCGGCGGGGACAGAATCGGCCTGTATGCCTATCGTCCCGCCTCCAGCAAGCCTGCAGACAAAGCGAGCCATAGTCCCCTTTCTGGCGACGCTGCCGGCAGAGGTGTGGGTTCACGGCCCACGCGCAGGAGAAGAGTTCTGAGTGCCGGTCGGCGAACCTTCAATCGCTCGGGCGTGCCGAAGTGGGAACGACCGGGCGGTGCCGCCATCACGCATTAGACGCGGGTTCGGCGCCTGGAGTTCGCGGACTGCGGCGCGATCTCCGCGAGCTGGATGCTGTGTCTGCGGAGGTGCTGGCTCGCCCAGGGACACCCGCGGTGGGCGCATTGGGCCGATAACTGTGTCCTATGGGCCCAGTAGGCGGCATCAACCTCCGGCTAGGGCGCGCAGCGGTTGGCCGGCAGATCGGCCAGCAGAGTCAGAAGTGTTCGCCCTGCTCACATAGTATTGCCGCGAGAAGCCCGCGGCAGACTCCCAGGGCTTTCTCGGACGCGTCCCCCAGATTCGTGTACCAGTCCTGCCACTTCTGACGCTTCAAGTGGTCACTGACGTATCCGAGCCAAATACTCTGGATTCCGCAGGCTTCGCTGGCGGCATAGAAAGGCGACGTTTCGAGATTGATGATCTGAGCCCCTCGTCCACGAAGGTCGTCAATCACCGCCGGCGTCTCGCGGTAGAGAGCATCAATAGTCGCGGCAGTCACAACATCGATCTCGCATCCGGTCTTCGCCGCCGCTGCAACTCCCGCCCGGATTAGGTCGGCATGAGCTTGCAGATCTGGAAGGGCGCCGTAGGCCTTGCTGGTACCGTCACTCGTCACCGCAGAGGCCGCGAGCACGAGATGGCCTGGCGGAAGGTCTGGATCAATGCTACCTGCAATGCCGTAGCCGACGAGGAATCTGGCACCCAGGGCGGCGAGTTCTTCGGGCTGGTCATGTTGTACAACAGCCGGTAGCGGACCGGTCGGACGTGGGGGAACGCTTTGAGCACCTTCTGTGACGCAGGATGATCGCGGAAGACCAAGAGTGCTACAGGCCAAGACGGCGCTGGCCGGCCCTCCAGACGGCTCGCAATGCAGTGATCAGGAGTAATGTAGCGCATCAGTGCTCACAGTCTTCCCGCGGCTTGCCTAGTGCACAGGATGCCAGGACGCGTCACAGAGGTCAAGCATTCGTTGCCCAAGGACACGCCCTCCGCCGCACCTTCGCCACCCATCTCATCCGCAATGGCGTCGACATTCGCACCGTGCAAGAGTTGATGGGGCACTCAGACTTGGAGACGACGGCGAAGTACCTGCACTCGGATACGCGGACCAAGCAGGCGGCCGTAGGGAGGCTGAACGGGCTATTGGGCAGTTCGGCCGAACCTGCGGCTGGTAGCGATCAGACTGAGCACGCGTTCCCCGAATCCGGAGAGCAGATCGCACCCGCCGCCTGACAGCACCCGAGCAGAGCGCCATGGACGCGAACGAGGCTCGAGTTTCCCCGGGCCTTGTTCGCCTGATAGAGGTTCTCGTAGTGCGGAATTGTGATCCCCTCAGGCTCGCAGGTCAAGCGGCTCATGGTCACCTGAGCGGACACGGCCGGACCGTACTGTCGTGGCCAGCAGTGGGCCGATATCGGCACGTATTGGCCCAGTAGCCTCGGGGTCACTCGCTGATGAGAGTCCTGTTCTCATCGCCACAAATGCAGATCTGTGGCGTGATGGGGCAAGCAGGTAAGGCAGCCAGCCATAGAGTGACTGACGATGCCCCAGTTGCTCTAGGGAGCCTGAGATTGGGCCAGGAGGGCGGTGTGGGCCGATAAGCTGAGGTCGCCATGCAATGGAGTGAACGCGGACTGCACCAAACTGAACGAAATCGCCGGGATTACGGCTACCCCAGAAAAGGCCCCGCAAGCTGTATCGCGGCTGCACTGCGGCTGCACCAAGGCTGTACCTGGGCTGCACCGCACTTGCACCGCGGCTGCACTTCTTGGCCGCTTTGGCGCCGGACTGGAGTAGCGGTTCGGTGGCACTTTTTGAGGCGTGTGGGCCATTCCGGGGTGTTGAGAAGAGGGCTTCGTCTCAGGGCAGATCGGTCTGTATCGCTCCAGGATAGCGTCATAGGGCCATGTGAGCGTCGCGGTCCGGGCGCAGAAGAACCCCGCGAGCGGTGGCGATCCGGTGGCGGATCGGTAGCACTTCGGTGGCGGTTGAGCGCCCCTGGAGTGGCAGTTTGGTGGCGGCCCGGTAGCGGCCGAGTGGCGGTCTCCGCCCTGGCATGTTGGCTGGCGGTGCGGAGGCCGGTCAGCAGGCACTGCGACGGGGGAAGCGATGACGACTCGCTGACAGCTAACGGAGTCTGGCATCAGGGCGCACAACCGCTGTGAAGACAGCGAGGGAAGTCTGCCCCTCACGGCACGCTGACTTCGATAGCGGAGCAGAAGCGATGGGGAGCGGAGAGAGTGGTCTCGAGGTCAGGCAACAGGTCGAGCATCTTGGCGTTCTCCAGATACAACTGCACTGCCTCTTGGAGTTCCTCCAGTGCGTGATCCGGCGTATCACCGCAGCTCGCCACCCCCAGCTCTGGGCACCGCGAAACGTACTGATCTCCCTCCTGCCAGACCGTTGCTGTCAGATGGTAGACGGCCATCGTAACACCTCCTTGCCGTGCGCGGGAACTGATGCCTGGGCAGACTCCTCAGGAACGCTATCGACCGCGTCTACGCACCATTGTAGCATACTCTATTATTACTCC
>JBEKKD010000484.1:0-3700 GCA_050010895.1 Armatimonadota bacterium | reverse complement strand
GGCGTCTCGCCTGTGGCTCAGCGCTGCAATAGCAGCGCTGAGGTGCCGTTTCCCGGCCGTTCCGGCGGTCCCGTCCGTCGCTCCCCATCGCCTCGTAGGGGCGGAAGAAAGCATCTGCGGAACCTCCGCTGGGTCTGCGTCATTGCCATGTCCCGCCAACCGGACAGGATACTCAACCCTCCGTCCGAACCCACCCCCTGAGGATAAATGTCGCACCCGAGGAGGGGACCATGCCTCGCACCATCATCGTCTCCGACCTCCACGTTGATACCTGGGACGACCGGCCGTACGGCCAGGGCGACCGCCGCAAGAGCAAGCTCCAGCACTGGTTCGACTTCCTCGACTTCTGCGAGCAGAAGGCCGTCGCCGAGCTGGTCATCAACGGCGACCTCATGGACGCCCCGCCCTACCAGGGCAACGTCTCCTTCACCTCGCCTATCGCCCGCCAGGCCGTCGAGCGGCTGCTGGTCTATGCCGGCGCGCACACCGTAACCTATGTCTACGGCAATCACGACATCGGCATCAGCGGCCTCCGATGCACGCGCGACGCCAGCCTCGCCGGGCTGAAGAACGTCAACCCCATCTACCCCGACTACACCCTCGACACCGGGACCAGCGCCGTCCTCATCCAGCACGGCCACCTCTACGACCCCGCCCTCTTGCTCTATGTCCGCGACCTCGATGTCCGGACCTACCTGCTCACCGGCGGGCAGGATTTCCAGTGGGTTCAACAGCGCCGCGACCCGAAGACTGGCGAGCAGGTCCGGCCCCCTGGGCTGGGTGACAGAGACGCATGGTTCCTCCGCATGAGGCATACGCGATAGGCTCACCGTCTGAGACTTGCTGGCAAGTGTGTGGGGCCCTTCGAGCCACCTCGGCGCCCCTGCTGCGCGGCGGCAGGCTACAGGTAACCCTGGGAGAGGAGAGGAAGGGGGAATGGCCGCGGGCTGAAGCAACGCGTCGATCGGGAGTGAGCATGCGACAGAATACAGGCGAGGTCATCACTGTGCGCGGACCGGTTAAGCCGGAGGTGCTGGGAAAGGTGATGATGCACGAGCACCTGCATTCGGATATCTACGACTGGGAGAAGCAGGAGCTGATCCAAGAGGAGCGACCGATCACGCAGGAGCGGAGAGAGCTACTCATGCGCGAGGCCATCCCCTACCTTCGCCAGCTCAACGATCACGGGTGCCACGCCTATGTCGAGACCACCATGCCGCCATGGCGGGCCTGGCCGACACTCTACGCGGAGGCGTCGGAAGCCGCCAACCTGCACATCATCCTGTGCACGGGCTTCTACCGGGAGGTGGAGGTCGGCGCGTATTGGGTCAAGACGCGGGAGGACGCGATCTGGCCTTTCGTGCGCCGGGCGTCAGTGGAGGAGCTAGCAGAACTCTGCGTTCGCGAGATCACCGAGGGGGTACACGGCACAGGGGTGCGGGCGGGGGCGATCAAGCTCGGGACGAGCCAGGCCGCAATGACGGAGGCGGAGGAGAAGACGTTCCGCGCCGGAGCGCGGGCGCAGCAGGCCACGGGAGTCCACATCACTACTCACTGTACCGCGTTCGGCGCGGAGACGAGTCAGCTCCGGTTGCTGGAGGAGGAGGGTGTAGACCTCGCGCGTGTGGTCGTCGCCCATGTCGCAGGGCACTTGATGGACCCGGGGATGCGGAAGACCGTGCTAGGCTGGATGCGGCGCGGTACCAGCTTCATGCCTACGAACTTGGCCATCGGAGACGACGCGGAGGCATGGAGGCCGCTGGTCGAGGCAGTCCACGCGGTATTTGACGCGGGGCTGGGTGAGAAACTCGTGATCGGCACGGACTGGGCCTTCGTTTCGGAATCGGGGCCGTTCGGGCCGTGCACATTCATGCCACCGCCGCCTTTCGTGCAGCTGTTCACCAGCGTGCTGCCGGCCTTTCGAGTGCTCGGGATGACGGCCGAGGAAGAGGCGTGGATGCTGGTGCGCAATCCGGCACGGGTGTTGCCGGTAAGGTAGAGGCGGAACCCGTCCTGTTCAGACGCTCATCCGCCCGCCAGAACGTTACAGGGCCCAGATTGTGCTATTGTTGGCGGTCGCCAGTGGTCCTGTGCTGGGAGCAGTCGGCTCGGGGAGTCTGCACGGAGGCTCCCCTGACGCGTCACCACGGGTTGCTGCAGGGCCGCGCGTCGTGGCGGCCGCGAGACAGTGAACTCGTTACGCTCGCGACATCAGCGGCCTCACCTCCTGACGATCTCATGACTGCTGATGACCTCAGTCTCACCAGACGAAGACGCCTCTTTCGCAGAGCGCTGTTGCTCCAGCGTTTCGGCCAGCTCATCGGCAGTGATCACTTTCATCGCCGCCAGAATCTCCCCCAGGCGCCACTGGTGCTCGCCCTCCCCCTGTATGGCTAGGGCTAACTCCAGGTCTTCCCTGGAGACCACTCGGTTCAAGAGCAGGGCCTCTCCCAGCCGGGGCTGAAGGCGGACGGCGAGCCGCGACGGGCTCCACCAGAGAGGGGGTTCCGCCCTTGCGGCTCGCGGAGGACACGCAGGACGTGAGGAAGGAAGGCGCCGATGAGGACTTGACGCCGCTTCTATAGCGACCGATATCGGACACAGCATGGAGGAGGAGAGCATGGAGACGGACCTGGCTATGAGCACGGGCGCACTGGCGCTGATGCTGCGCAACGGCCTGCGAGCAGCGGAGGTAGTGGGCTTGTGCGTCGGTGACCTGGGAGAGGATCAGGGCTTCCGCGTCGCCACCATCCACGGCAAAGGAGGCAAGCTGCGGAAGGCCAAGCTCGCGGGCGCTACTTGGGAAACACTGCAGGCATAGTGCGACAGAGCGGATCGGTGGAGTGGCGGGCCTGACGCTCCCGTGTTCCTGCCGGTGCGGAAGGCCGGGTGCGGAGGCGAGGTGGTCTGGATCACCGTAGATCGGCGGCTCACTACCCGCAGCCTGGCGCGCATCGTCCGGGAACGGGCGGAGGAGGCACTGCCGGCGGAGGTGGCGGCCCAAGTACATCACCACGCTCTCCGCCATGCCTTCGCTACCCTGGCGCTGGAAGCCGGCGCCTCCCTGCGGCGGACCCAGTATGCTCTGGGCCATTCCGACCCCAGGACCACAGAGCGCTACGACCGGGCGCGGGAGAACCTGGCGGACAACGCCGCGGACTACGTGGCGCGGGTGCTGGGGGAAGTGGGAGAACGCGCTGGGTGAGGACTTGCGCCAATGCGTCGCATCCATACCACCGGCTCACTCCCAAGCGCGGCACTGAAGCCAACGTCGTGCAGCATTTCGCGCTGTTTGGGGAAGCAGGCCTGAGAGCGGTCGGACTTAGTCCCGCCAGGCTCCGCAGATCAAAGGGCAAGGCTGTTCCTGCTCCACATGTCGCCCCGGACGCTGTACAGCTCGGCTGGAAGGAGGCGATTCCGACCCGGCGAAGGGCGCTGTGGATCCGCACCGTGATCGTGCGCCGCGAAACCTACCGATGCTGCTCTGCGGATTGTCTTCGGCACGTAGCACGAGAGGCTGAGGGGCCTACGGAGAAGGAGTGAAGATGAGGGGACGTGCGATTCTGGTCGTCTGCCTACTAGTCTTCTTTTCGTGCGCGCTCGGCTGGGCAGCGCAGTTGCCGGGCAAGATCCCCTCGGGTCCGACAGCTGTGACGCAAAAGGATGTGAACGAGTAGCGTCACCATTTCTGGCAAAGGAC
>JBEKKD010000483.1:0-3714 GCA_050010895.1 Armatimonadota bacterium | reverse complement strand
CCGCCCATGTTCCGAAGAGACTCATCAGCCCCATCTTCCTCTGGGAGCCTTTGTGGGAGCGAGTGCCCCCGGAGATCTTGCGAGCCACCACCGCCGGCCGCAGGCTGCACTCCGCGAGGTTGCTTCCGTCAACTGACGGATCCCAGTGCTCTACGAAAGCAAACCACTCCAAGAGATACCTTCTGATTCGCTCTGCCAGCAGCCGATGATCCGTCGGCTGACGGATGCTGGGCCACGGGCCGCACCAGGGCATCGAGCCGCACCTCGAACTGCTGGCGGGTGCGACGGCGCTGGGGCGGCGTTCCCGCCGCAGCGGCCTTCGCCTCCTGGTACAGCCCTTGGATCGCCTGCACCCAGACCAGCACCTCGGGCTGATCCCCCTGCTGCTTGAGCTCGTGCAGGTCTCGCAGCAGATGCGCCCAGCAGCGCTGCTTCTCCGCCAGCAGCCGGTTATAGGCACACGGAACTGGTGCTCAAAGAGTGGCGTGCGCTCATGGCCCTACAGGGAGCCCTGTGTGTCATGCCGGTCGAAGAGCCGCGCTTACGCGGTCAGGAGGGAGGGGGCCGGTTCCTCGTTATCCCCTTCGGTATCCCACCTGGTGACACCCTCACGCTCTTCCGGAAGCGGGTGGGATCTGCGTCCACTCCGATGGCGCTCATCACCTGGTGAGCGTTTCGCCGGCCCAGTCCAACACTTCGGCGACGTCGAGCGGCCCAAGTTGAGCGCGCGAGGAGATCTGTTGGAAGAGCGCGCTGATCATGGGCACGTGCAGATACCAACCGGCCTCGTGCCAGTTGAAGCGGGCCGCTGGGTCGCCCTTATGGTGCTTGTCCCACAGCACCCAGGCGGAGAAGATGCCGTAGCAGAGCGTCTGCACGAGAGTAGAGCGGAAGAAGTGCTCGCCCTTCTCGCCCTCGAACTTCATACCCAGGGCTTCTTCAAGGGCAGACCGGATGGCGGCAAGCTCGGGCAGGTCCTTGCAGTCCTCGACCCGCGCCTTTGCCTCCCGCGCGTAGGAGGCGAGGAACCACGCGACGTCCTTGGGTTCGACAAGCTCGACGCGCCGGAGCGATGAATGTCTCGCAGTTCTGTGAAGTAGGCCTCGACGGGATCTGGCATCGATACCCTCTGGGCACGGCAGTTCGGCGGGGCGTGGCGCCAGTCCTGCCGGAATCGCGTCCTGCAACTGGATTCCGGCCAGCCTGGCGAGGCATGCCGGCAGCCGAGAACCCTGGTCATACTGGCTCCGGCTAGCCGCGCTATTCCCCACACGAGTGTAGGGCCGCGTCAGCGGTCGACGGCGTTCACCCTCCAGGCAAATGGAGTGCTCACGATACACCATGGGATGCCGTCAGAGCAAGGCTGGGGCGGGTCTACCGCAAAGTAACCACTGCAAACTCACGCTGATTGCGAGGGTAAGCCGGTCCCATTACCTCCGCATACTACATATAGTGTGTCCCTGCGTCAACTGCATACCCACGCAATGCAATGACCCTGCCGCTCAGGGGTGTCCCATCGCTATTTGACACCCACAGGCACCTCCTGGGAAGGTTGACATGATGGCCTCAGACCACCGCCCCATGGGCTACCCGTCGCGTGCTCCCACTCCGCTCTCGATCAGACTCCGTCAGACCGACACTCCGCCTGCGCCGTGCCGTGCATTGTACACGCGCTGCGCTCCCAGTCAACTGGCTGATGCTGGTCAGCACACGGCCGGCGATATGGCCGCATAACGCGGCCAAGGTCACTGTGAATCCGGCGGCGTCCGGATCTGATTCAGAAGGCGTTGCTGCCCCACCGTAATGGCGACCGCGGGGCGCCACTTCTTCTTCATCGTCCCGCTGAAGTAGTCCTGGCGTGCGTGCGCTCGCGCCGTCTCCGGTGAGGTAGGCGTGCGGAAACACGTCGCGCATAGCGAAAGGTGCGCTGCACGCCTACCTCACACTCCTGGCGGCCGCATACGACCCTCACAGACGCGGTGCCGGACTTGATCCACACTGGTTAGTACTGGCAGAAGCCGGCGCGGACGGCGAATGCCGTCCGCGATCCCATCGACCGCCGCTTCTTCCCAGCCGACTGGCTGCCCTGTGTTCCCGCCTCCCGCGTGGCAGCGCACTGTACGCGCACACCTCTTGAAGCCATTCCGCCGCCGGGGTGCCGGACCGCGGTCTCATGCCAGCAAGATGCCCCGTCACCCCAGCGCCAGCTGTTTCCAACGAAATGGCTCAGGGCGGTTTCAACAGCAGTTGACCACCACATCCGGCATCATTGCCTTGCCCTTGCTGCCTACCTGTAACCCATGAATGGTAACTGAAGATGCGCAGGAAGCAATCACGCTTGACCAAGGAGCAAACCCAGCCTACAATCCCGACGTCCAGCGTCGCTTCGCTCCGACGCCTCCGTTCGGTTCGCAGCGAAACGGCGGTGTGAATCGAGCGAAATGCGCAGTATCGTGACGAGGACGACGCTCTAACGGGCCGAGGAGGTGTGGTCATGTCGCGGAGAAGTGGCTTTACCTTGATTGAGTTGCTCGTCGTGATCGCGATCATCGCGATTCTCGCCGCCATGCTGTTCCCTGTTTTCGCGCGGGCGCGAGAATCGGCCCGCAAGATTCAGTGCCTGTCCAACGTAAAGAACATCGCCATGGCGTTCCAGATGTACTTCACCGATTATGACCGATTCCCACCGTCGGAGCACAATCAAGCGGCTCTGGCATTCTTCGCATCGGGCCCTGGGATTCCAACTCAGGGCGACCCGACCTGCAGCTACTTGGCCGCCAACAAGTCGAATCCGTACCTTCGCTGGGCCGTGATCCTCGACGAGTATGTTAAGAACCGCGACGTGTGGCGATGCCCGAGCGCGAAGCTTGTCACCGGGGCCTTCTGGATCATCCCTGGCACGAATTACCTCCAGTCGCTGCAAACGAATGAAGGGCTTTGGGGCCCATCCTCTCCCTGGGGCCTTGGCCCCTGCGAGTTAGCATTCCCCTCCGGTTGGGGTGGCGCAGTCACGGACAGCTTCATGCAGGGCTCTCCCATCGAGTTCAGCGGCTCCACCGTTACCGGCGCCTTCGAGCAAACCATCGGCTGTGTCGTCGGCGGGTTTCTGCCTGGGGACTCAAACATGGACCTCAAGGTGTCGCAGATTCCGGACGCCTCCTGGTGGGCCGTTTGTGCCGACGCGGGTGGCACCGGCCAGCCCCCCGAGCTCGCCAAGCCCAACGAGGCCGCGTGGCCGGATATTTGCCAGGCAGGGACGGGTCCAAACTGCTACGGCGTGAATTCCTGGCAGCCGAGTGAGAGTGAAGCCCAGAACTGGTACCGGGATCCGACCATTCGCAAGAAATACACTCGCCACCTCGGCGGAAGCAACCTCGGCTTTGCCGACGGTCATGCCGCGTGGATGCCGGCCGATGAGATCTGGACGCAGTCGCCCGGCGCGCACTTCGTGAACTATGACGCATGGGATCTGATCTGGTATCCGGACCGGGGCAAACTGCGAGGATTCCCCTGCCCGATCTGCGACTACTGAGATCGCGTAGAGGATAGAGGCCGGTGATTCGATGGGCGAGCGGGTAACCGGCGCGAGGGATCTAGCCTGCATTATTCATGAGGGTGAGTGAAGGAGTGGTTGAAGGCGCTTTCGGATGGGCGCGAGGGAAGGCGGGCGGTAGGTTGACCGCGATTCTCCGAGCGGGAGTGCCCACAGGGCCG
>JBEKKD010000482.1:0-3718 GCA_050010895.1 Armatimonadota bacterium | reverse complement strand
CGAGGATGATCAGGCGGCTTTGGCCTCCCTGCTGTCTGATCTGCGCGCGCAAGAGCAACTCGGTGCCGCGGGCTACGACAGCGAGACCCTGGACAAGATGCTGTCCGAGCTCGCAGCCCAGCAGCCGGGAAAAGAAGAGACGTGGGAGCCGCCCGCGGAAATGCCATCGGGGCCGACGCGGGTGCAGTCGGGGGAGGTATGGCGACTGGGGCGGCACCGCCTGCTATGCGGGGATAGCACGGACGCTGAGGCGGTGGCACGTCTCATGGCCGGCGCCACCGCCCGTCTGGTGGCGACCGATCCGCCCTATGGGGTGAGCTACGACGGCAATGCCCATCGCCGGGAGCACAGCGGCGGCATCGTCTATCGAGCCATCGAGAACGACGACCTCGACGCCGAGGCCTTGGAGGCCTTCCTCACCGATGCCTTCTCGGCCGCATTGCCCCATGTGGCCGATGATGCGGCCTGGTATATATGGCACGCCTCGATCACTCGCCCGGCCTTCTTGGCCGCCCTCGCCGCAGTCGATGTCGCCGTCCACCAGGAGATCGTGTGGATCAAGGAAAGCTTCCAGTTCTCTCGCTCGGATTACCACTGGCAGCATGAGCCATGCCTCTACGGATGGCGGGACGGGCACACCTTCCTGGGGGAGCGCAATCAGTCCACGGTCTGGCAGGTGCAGCGGCAGACCGACCATCAGCATCCCACCTGCAAGCCGACGGAACTGTGGGAGATCCCAATGCGCAACCACCTGCAGCCAGGCGAGATCTGCCTCGACTTGTTCGCGGGCTCCGGGACGTGTGTGATCGCCGCCGAGCGCACCGGTGCCACCGCTCACGCCGTGGAGCTCGATCCCCGCTACTGCGATGTCATTCTGGATCGCTGGGAGAAGTTCACCAACGAAGAGGCGGTGAAGGTCGATGGCTGAGAGCGAGCAAGAACAGCCCAAAGGTCGCAAACCTTGGGAGCGGCAGCCAGGGGAGACATCGAAGCCATACGCTGCTCTCTGCCACTGTCGCGACCTCGGTGAGGGTCGGACCATCCGCCAGGGGGTGATGGCTTACCTCACAGGCCCATGTCCCAAGAATGCCCCAGATCGCGCCCATCAACAGCGCCGATACAAGATCCATGACAGGCCAGAGGCCTACGTGGAGGCGGTCCGCGGACAGTGGCGGCGGTGGAGCAAGCGGTGGCGCTGGACTGAGCGACTGCGCGCCTACGACGAATGGCGAGACGCCATGCGACAGAAAGCCGAGGATGAGCGGGCTGCCGAAGTCGCCATTCAGGAGGCCGAAGCGAAGATCATCGCCCGCCAAACAGAGACCGAGCACGGCCGGGAGATGGTGAAGATCGCGCGGCGACTGAGCGAGCAGATGAAGAAGGTGCTGGAGGCGGGCCCGATCGAGGAGCTTGGCCTCCCCCGCTACAAAGCAGTCGTGATTAGACGGGATGAGGGGGAGACACAGCGGACGGAGACCCAGCGGCCATCGATCATGGATTTCGCACCGGTCATGGCGTCGATGGCGCTGGATGGGCAGAGGCTGCAGCGTTTGGCAGCGGGCGAACCGACCGAGGTGGTGCAGAACGTGGACGCGGTCGTGGAAAAGCTGCTGCGAGCGATCTTCGAGGTGATTCGGGATCACGTGCCGCCTGAACTTTGGGAGACGGCCAAGCAAAGGATAGTCAATGCCTGCCGCGACGACGATCTACGTACAGAAGGCCAATGAGATCGGGGATGGGATGCTCCGGGGAGCGACTGGAGTCCAACTGATCAGGCCGAAAGCGCCGCACCTCGGGCAGCAGGAGTTCCTGGACTCGAACCACAAGCGCCGCCTGATCGTAGCCCACCGCCGCTGGGGCAAGGACTGGGTCTGCTGCATGGAGATCATCAAGCGCTGCCGGGAGTGGGCCGACCAGGAACACCGCAGGCAGCTCTCGCCCCCAATCAGCATCGGTATCGTCTACCCCACCCACCCGCTGGCTGGCGAATTCTGGGGCGTCCTGAAAGCCATGATGCCGGCGGAGATGGTGGCCCACCTCTGGGAGGGCATCCCCCGGAAGATGACGCTGAAGAGTGGCGCCCAGATCGAGGTACGCACCGGGTCTGAACCGACCATGCTGGTGGCCGCCGGCTATGATCTATTGGTCTTGGGAGAGGCGGCCCGCTTGCCCTACGAAGCCTGGGTGCAGTGCCTACCCATGATCGCTTCTCCCGGACGCGGGCCTGATCCACCTGATCCCGAAACGGGACTAACCAGCGGCGGCATGGCGGTGCTGCAGAGCACGCCCAATGGCCGCAACTGGTTTCACCGGGAGAAGGAATCGGGCCACTGGCAGGTCTGGCACATCCCCTACTACGATCCGGTGACCGGCGAGATCCACGCCAAGGCCAACCCCCACGTTAACCCGGCCGAGGTCGAGAACCAGCGCCGGCAGATGCCGGAGCGATGGTTCCAGCAGGAGTGGCTGGCCGACTTCGCCATGGGCGAGGGGTCGGTGTTTCGCAACGTGCGGGAGCGACTGGCGCCCAGCCCCTACCCGTATGCGCCGCCCCTGGTCGCCGGCGTCGACCTGGCGAAGCTGTCGGACTGGACGGCCTTCGCCATCTTCGATGCCCAGGGCCACATGTGCTTCATTGAGCGCATGCAGAGGGTGAACTATGATGTGCAGGCGGAGCGGTTCGTCTCGCTGCTGGCCAAGTGGCACGTGCGCACCTGCGTGATCGAGAGCAACGGACCGGGCGAGGCCGTCTACGATATGGTGATGCGGGACATGCACCAGCGCCGGGCAGAATTCAATAATGCCCCCTGCGACATCATCGCCTGCCCCACCACCGCCCAGAGCAAGGGCCAGATGATCAACGCCCTGGTGATCGCCTTCGAGCGCAATGAGATCACCATCCTTCCCGACGAGGACCTGATCAACGAGTTCGAGTCCTACCAGATGGCCACCACCCAGGCCGGCAACATCCGGTTCGGCGCCGCCGAGGGGGCGTTCGATGATCGAGTGATGGCCTGCGCGCTCGCCTGGACGCACATGCGGGTGGAGAAGCAACGCAGCGAGCAATACTGGCCGACGCTCGAGGATGCGATCAGGATGGAAGCGACCCAATCGAAGATCCCGGGGTCGGGCTACGGCAAGGAATACGGTGGACGGGAGACCTGGTGGGGCGAGAATGATCCGAATAGGACGTACTGAACGGATGACGACAACCTAGCAGCCTTGTGATAAAGCCCGACTTCACCGATCGACCTGCCCCCAGGAGCCCTCCACGGGCATCCTCTGGCGGCCCGAGTCGCGCCAGAGGCGTTTATCACAAGGCTGCTAGCGCGCCAGAGGAAGGGGCCGACGGGCCTCTCGGGGATCTGAGAGGATTGCAGCCCTGCGATGGACCGGTCGGTGGGTGATCGCTGGGGCCCGCGATCCTGTCGTGCGGGATGAGACCCCCCGACCACCGAACAGCAGCGGGTGTCATACCTCGACCAGTGGGCGGCCGGGCTACAACCCGCCGTGGGCGATACGGCAGGGATGGAGGGGACGGTCGGTGGCGTCACAGGCACAGCCCGGAGCAGATGCACGCCTTGCCCCTGTGCCCGCATTGGTGGTCCGCTCCGCAACTTCACAGAAGTTTCCTGCGCGCTACTTGAAGCTGCCGCACAAGGCCTGTACAGCATGTTTGCGATCAGTACCAGCAGCTCGATAGGGTGAAGCCGACGAT
>JBEKKD010000481.1:0-3722 GCA_050010895.1 Armatimonadota bacterium | reverse complement strand
TGTGCCGGCGGACGCTGGCCCTCGTGAGGGTAGATGAGGCCGACGGCTACCTCTTCGACGTATTCCGGGTGCGGGGCGGTGCGGTGCACGACTGGATGATTCACGGCTGCCTGCAGAGCCCCTACGAGGTGCGCTTCGACCGCGCGCTTGCGCCCCGCGACGGCAGCCTACACGGCTATCTCAAGGAACTGCAGAGCTTCCGCACAGACGCGGACTTTGCGCTCTCCTTCGACATTACGGAGCCGGCGAGCGCGCCGCAGACGCGGGTCACACTCATGGGACAGCCCGGGACCGAGGTGATCCAAGGCCTGGCACCAGCCATGCGGCGCCGAGGCCTGGCACCATTCGTGGACGTGCGCCACCCGGGTCCGGAGAGCATGTTCGTCGCCATCCACGAGCCGCGGCGTCCAGGCCATGCCATCATTCGGAAGGTGGAGTTCGCGCGGCTCGCGCCCATGGCGGTCGCGGTCCGCGTTACCCTCGCCGATGGGCGCACTGATATCCTGGTCAGCACGGCGGACGAGCCAGGCGCCCCAGCCCGGGAGGTCGCGGCCTGGGGCGTGGCTCTCCGCGGCCGCTTCGCTTTCGCCCGACTGAGGGGCGGGGAGCCGGAATGGCTGTCCCTTGTGCGGGGCGACTCGTTCGCAGTGGATGGCCAGGAGGCCGCTGGCGCCCGTCCCTACACCGGCGAGATCATCGCCACCACCCGCTCCGAGGACGGGGCCGCCGAAGATACCTTGACCGCGAGCGTCCCGCTACCGGCGGGCCGCACGCTCGCCGGACGGGCGCTGCTGCTGGACTTCGGCGGCCTGCTCACCCAGAGCGTTATCATTGACCGCGTGGAGGCCGATGGAGGCCGCG
This sequence comes from Armatimonadota bacterium, assembly GCA_050010895.1. GTDB lineage: Bacteria > Armatimonadota > Hebobacteria > Hebobacterales > Hebobacteraceae > JBEKKD01. The sequence continues at coordinate 2,861 of JBEKKD010000481.1, read as the reverse complement.
CTCGCATCGTCACCCGCGATGACCCGGGCTTCACACTGCAGGGCGGACTCTCCAAGCTGCAGCACTTCCCGAACTGGGGGATCCCGGGTCCCTGCCGCTTCACCATCGAGAACCCGCAGCATGTGCGATTGTCGACGGGCGATGGGACGGCGTCAGGAACACCCAGGTAGTCGACGAGGTGTCGATGAGTATCTGAGTGGACCGGCCGCGGCACCACTGGGCCCGGAACGGCGCCTCCGGCGCGAATGTCGGCACCGCGGATCACTGCTCTGCTCGCCTCTGCCGCATGCCACAGCTAGGACCCGATGCGTATGTCGAAGGCCTGTAGGACCGCCCCGAGACCGTTCTGGGACCTGCCCTGGCTGACTCCCTCCCGTATCATCTGGGACCGGTAGGCGGCGCCTTCGGGCGCCGCTCTCTCTCTGGAAGTCGGCACGATGGGGATCTACGAAGCATCGGTGTCATTGGTGGGCCAGGCCCTGGTGATCAGCGCCCGGTGGGCGGTCCATAGCCGCCGTCTCAGTCTGGAATGGCCCTGCAGGCATGCGGAGACAGGGCGCGTGGCGGAGCTGAGCAACGCCCGCTGTGGCAGCAGCATGCGGCCTCGAGACACGCAGATGGAGCGATCAGCGGGCCCCTGCGGGAAGACACGGCGGAGTGATCTCCCGCCTCTTTTGTACTGCCGGAGCATGATTCGTAGACTGGATCGGTCAGAGAGCGCTCTGATAGGCGCCGATATCCACCTTGTTTTCCGGTCTCTCTCTGCCGGTAATATCCAGCGGAGCATCCGGGTGCAGTCTCCCCTTCCCCAGTGCGGCGCTGCCCGGCAGCAGCCGGAAATCTCCCTCGATGGCCCGCTGGAAGAGCGGCTCTCCCCAGACGGAATGCGCGTCCTGCCCGGAGGCATTCTGCCAGTCGGCCAGCGACTGGTACTTGTCACCGGCCCCGTATCCGTTCGATGCGGCAAGGCGACGTTCGCTGGCGCCAAACAAGAGATTGTAATCGGATATATTCGCGTATTCGTCAGCACCGTTCTTGAGATTCCGCTGCAGCATGAGCTGCTCGCCCTGGTTGTTCATGAGCAGGTTGTCCATGACGATCGCATGGCTCGGGGTCCAGGGGAGATTCGGATTCTCAGTACGGTCGCCTCCGCCAACGACTATCCCCGGTCCTTCGTTGCTGTAGCAGGTGTTATGGAGCACCTTCGTGTAGGGGGAGGATGAGACGTAGATCCCAAAGCCATCAAAATCGGTGGAGGAACGCAGCACCGGGGGATAGTCCTCGAAGTCGTGGTTCGGTATGTAGGTGAGATAGTACCCAGTGACGGGATTCCGGTTTCTATAGGCGAGATTGTTGCGCACGAGATTGCGCTGCGAGACCTCGACCATAATCCCCGGGCCTTCATTGTCATGGCCGCGATTGCCCTCGATGATGTTGTCATCGCATTCCGTATCCAGCCAGATGCCGGGCCCGACATTGTAGGCCGCTTCATTGTTGCGGATGATAGACTTGCTGAAGCCGCCGTGCTTGACGCCCGCGGCGTCCGTCCACTCTCCGATGAGTTTCGCTCCGCCAGCATGCCACCAGGAATCAAAGAGGCGCTGGTTATTGTGATTCATCCGATTCTCCTCGATGAGCAGGTTGATGCCGGCGCCGCCCAGACCGTTATCTCCATTGTAGGAGAGGTCATTGTTGCGCACGGTAGTGGCCTCGCCGCTGACGCTCAGGCCCCCAAATCCCGACCAGGTGATGGTGTTGCCTTCGATCAGGTTATGATCTCCCCCGACGGCGACTGTGATCCAGCTGGAATGGCGGAACTGGAAGCCTTCGATCTGCACGTAGTTCTTCCTATCGGCCGAAAAGACGACAGAGCGAATGGCCACCTCCGGCGGGCGCGCCTGGAAGTCGGCCTCGCCAATCGGGATCGCGCTGATCTCCTGCGCGGCCTGATCCACATAGAAGTAGCCTTCTCGCAAATCTTCTCTCTTCAGCACGGGATACAGCGCTACAGCTTCTCCATAGACGCCATCCTTCTGGACCATCATCTGGGGCCGCGGAGTGAGGCCATCCTCTTTCGGCAGATCCGCCTGCCACTTGGATCTGCGCCAGATCTTCCCGTCCCGCTGCCAGTCGGCGACCGGATAGGCGCCCGACACCACCACAGTCTCCCCTGGGGCCGCCTGATAGATGATCGGCTTCCCCGGCTCGCCGGAGCGGGCCGGCTGCACTGCCTCGCGGTAGATTCCCGCCTTCACAATCACCGTATCCCCTGGCTTGAGTACCTGAGCAGCATGGTTGATCGTCTTCCAGGGCTGCACTGCCGTGCCGGGGCCGCGGTCAGAGGCCTTGGCATTCCCTTGCGCCACATAATAGGTGGCGGCAGATCCACGGCCCACGGTTACAAGTAAGAGACACAGGCCGGCCATCAGAGCACCGGCAGAGGGCTTGGCGCGGGTTGTCATCGGACGCGTTCCCCTTCCCTTCGAGCCCGGATCGTCCTCAACCGAGGCTTGAGAAGATACCACTACCTGACACTTTGGCCGACTAGATCAGTCACCTAGCCTTGCTGCCCAGAGCAGGAGCGGCGGCGCCCGCCCGGAGGAGAGCGCCGCCGCATTGCTGGTAGGCTGGCACCAGGCGCAGGTCGCGCCCGGTGCCACTGATACTCAGTGCACTAACAACACCACCACGAGAATCACCAGGAGCACCGTGGTCGTATCGCCGGACCGCATGCCGGCGGTCTGAAGCGAGTTCAGGTCGGCGGCGATGGCGTGTACTTCTTCGTCCGTGAGCAGGGCCACGCGGTCGCCGGCCTTCTTCTCTGTAAGACCGAAATCCATGAGCTTGGCCGTGATGAGGCC
>JBEKKD010000480.1:0-3728 GCA_050010895.1 Armatimonadota bacterium | reverse complement strand
CCCGGCACATCCGTGCTGCGCCTTTGGGTGGAGTTGGAGAGCGTGAGCGGCGAGCCAGTCGGCCCTTCCCACATACCTTTCTCTCTTCGCCTGATCGACGCCGCGCCCCTGACTCAGTATTGGATGATCGGCGGGAATAGCGCTGAGGACCAAGGGATGATGAAGAGCGCCAGCATCGGCGCGCCATATCATCAGGAGATCGCTGGATGGTCGACCTGTGCCTTCATGCCGTGGATGGCATTCCAGCGCAGCAGCCCTTCGGGTGACGGTTGGTTCCTCGCCCTAGAGTACCTGGTTAACTGGCGCATGGTTGTTGAGCGCGGCGCGTCCGGTCCGGTGACGGTCTCTTCGGCCATCCCCGACCTAGCCGCGGTCCGCATCAAGCCCGGCGAGCGGATCGCGCTGCCGACGGTCACGATCGGCGCATTCTCCGGCGATCTGGACGACATGGCCGCACGCGTCTACGACTGGCAGTACGAGTACCTCTGGAATTACACCAACATGGACTTCTACGCCCGCCCAAAGTGGGCGGTGCCGTGGACATTCTGTGCACAGAACCTTCAGGAGCAGTTCGGCGAGCGGCTGGCGTACCTGGACATGGATGCCGACTTGGCGCGGGCAGTCGGCTTCGAGATGCTCTGGGACGACGCTGGCTGGTCGGCCTTCCCCGGCTGGCCCGACGACAACTATCATACAGTCTTCGACAGCACCTATGAGGGCCCGGACTTCTCGCAGACGCTCCGCTATCTCCGCAAGAGCGGCATGAACTGGCTGGCCTGGTTCACAAAGCGGCCGCCCTCGGGAGTCATGGACACCAAGGTGGGATCGTGGGGCAACTTCGAGTGGCGCAGTGATGCCGTGGAGCTCCCCGACTGGGCGTCGGACGGCGACCTGCGGAACAAGGTGCGCCACTTCCTCGACAGCCATCCCCGCTGCTCGTTCCACACCTGCAGCCTCGGCAGCAGCTACTCGCACACCTTTGAGATCCAGCGCTACGCCGACACGAACTACTTCGCCGACGGCGGCCGCGGCCCGCAGACCAACTACTACTTCTCCTATGTCGAGCCACCGGACAAGTGGACGGACATTATCGAGCCATGGAGCACCAAGGGCAAATACGACCCTGACAAGGCGCGGCAAGTGCTGACGATGGTCCCTTTCTGGGGCCTTCACGCGACGCCGGAAGACCAGGAGGCGATCCGCCGAGACCTGGAGATCTACCGCTACCTGCTTCAGGAAGGCGTGGCGGGGCGATGGTCCTACACGTGTCATCCCGAAGTCACTGGTGATCGTGAGTTCTACTACAGCCAGCGCACCAGCCGTGACCGTACCAAGGCCTGTATCATCCTGAAGCACATGGCACCTGGCCCGGTCACGATCTTCCCGCGGGGCCTGCTGTCCGAGCACCGCTACGTGGTGGGCCTGGACTCCACTCGCGGGACGATGATCAGGACCGGTGCCGATCTGATGGCCCATGGCATCGCCATCCGAGAACAAGCGCCGGGTGAGCTGATCTACCTGGGCCTGCCACGCCGCCCACGGAGTGGAATGGACACAACCACGCCGACAGCGCCGGGGCGCGTACTGGCTCGCCGCGAGACCAACCTTGGGCACTCCGGCGTCGCTATCTACTGGTCGCCAGGTTCAGACGACACCTGGGTCAGCTACTACGAGGTGCGCCGCGGCGAGGCAATCCTCGGCAAGGTCAGCACCGGCACCTACTTCTTCGACCACTCACCGGGCTGGGATCCGTCTGCGCGCTATGCCGTGCGAACCGTGGATGGCGACGGCAACGCAAGCGAGTGGAGCGGTGCGACAGCCATCGCGCACGAGCCCACGACATACCACGCGCTCGGCGGGCTGTTCTCCGAGCAGGGGCGCGAGGGCTGGCGCGCCGAGACGACGGCTGACAGCCACACCTACACGCCCATGGCGTGGATACGCCCGCCGAAGACATCTTCCGCCGATGAAGGCGGCACCCCCAACCAGCCGGGCGGCATCGAGGGCTTGTGGGGAGGGCCCGGCGGGGCGCACATCGGCCGCGCCTGGCAGCAGGCATCCAGCGAGGTTGCTTGTGTCCGCACGTGGGTCGCTCCCAAGGCAGGCACGGTGCGGATCGTCAGCCGGGTGATGAAGGAGTGGTACCGCCAGGACAAGGGCCAGCCGCTGCGCGTCCGCATCCTGCACGGCGGCCGGCAGATCTGGCCCAAGTCCGGATGGGCCACGGTCCCCCTGTGTGACCTCGCCGGACTCCAGCACGACCTCACCGCGGACGTAGCTGCTGGCGACGCTATCCGCTTCGTTCTCGACACAGGCGCTGATCCCGACAACGACATCATCGCCTGGATGCCGCGGATCATCTACACAGACGCCGAGCCTGCCACTGAGCAACTGAGTGTAGTGCGCATCCTCTGCGGCTCGAAGCAGGCCTACACCGACCACGCCGGGAACGTCTGGTCCGCCGACCGTTTCTTCTCCGGCGGCCGGCCCACGGCCACCGACGCGGCCATCGTCGAGACGCTGCCCACTCTTCAGGACCAGCCGCTGTACCAGCATGGCCGACAGGGCCGCGAGTTCAGTTATGCGATCTCCGTTTCGCCCGGCATCTATACCGTGCGGCTCAAGCTCGCCGAGCCGAAGTACCAGTGGCTGTCATCCCGACCCATGGACCTGGAGATCAACGGTCAACAGGTTCTCCGCGATTTCGACATCTGCCAGGACGCCAGGGGGCGGCGCAGGGCAGACGACCGTGTGTTCCGGTACGTGGTGCCCGATGCCGCCGGCAACATCGTCCTGCGCTTCACCGGAGGATGGGATCCGCTGCAGCGAACTGATCAAGCCTTGGCGCAGGCCATTGAGGTGCTGCCTGAGATCAGACCAACCGTGCGGATCAACTGCGGCTCGGACACTGACTTCATTGACTGGAACAGCGACATCTGGCGGGCCGACACAGCAACGGATGGCACTGTCCTGCGATCCGCCGCGCCACTTACACAGGCATCGCCCACGTTATATGACCAGGCGCTCTACCAGGCCGCCCGATCCGGCCGCCGCCTCATCTACTCCATTTCTCTGCCGCGGGGCCTCTACGCAGTACACCTCAAGTTCGCGGAACTGTGGCTCACCGAACTGGGCCAGCGTCCCATGAACATCGAGATCAACGGCCGTCGCTTCTGGGAGAGTTGGGACCCTGCCACTACGGCCGGCCAGGTGGGAATGGCCGCCGATACCCGTGCCGAGGGCATCACCCCGGATGCAGATGGCCGTATCACCATCCGCATCACCGCGACCGGCGCCCGTAACGCCATCGTGCAGGGGATTGAGATCGAGTAGGTGGAGGACGCAAGCGCGTGGTTCAGGGAGCGCGACGGGAATGCCACGTCCGCAGGTCAGCGGGACGGCTGGGCGTCGGTCTGATCCGCCGCGGTCCGGCGAAGCATGAGGGAGGCGGACACAGGCAACCTGCTCCTCCGCTTACCGCGGGGCTCCCCGGGGCCGGGACTTTCATCCGCTCTCCGCCGTGCAGAGCGGATTCATGGGCGATGAGGCCTGGCTGAAGCTGGCGGGCCGTGTCGTATGGAGTCAGCATGCCTATGTTAAGTGGGCTTGGGAGTGCGTCCAGATAAGCCGTGCATGGCTTACCGGTGAGAGTCCGGTCTCGGGAAGGCCCCAGCCGCCGAGTAGCTGAGCGGTGACGAAGTCCCAGGCTCCGGCCTGGGCCGGCCGAG
>JBEKKD010000479.1:0-3728 GCA_050010895.1 Armatimonadota bacterium | reverse complement strand
GGGCATGTGCAGCCCCATGGCAATCCCGCCGGTGCCAACGAAACCTACTCGTACGCGATCCATGCTGCGGCCTCCTCGCCGGTGATAGGGCGAGCACACAGCTCACCCCGACGGGCGGGCAGCGCTGCGCGCTGCGCCCTCCCTGTGACGACGCTGCTTTCCTTCGCCCCATGGTTCGGGCATCCTCTTCCCCAGGCGGCCCCGGCGCCCAACGCGCGCAGGCGGGGCAGGGAAAGTATTCGTAGGTTGTCGAAGGACAGGCTCCGCGCGTGGCCGCAGCGGAGCCTGTCTCCATGATACCTCTTCTGATCTGGCTCGGAGTTCTTCTCGCGTGCTTCGGGGTCGGGGCGTCGCTGCTCGCCCGCTGGGGCGCGCGCGCCGAAGACCTCCTCGACGAGCTCCCCTTCAGCGTTGCCCTGGGAATGGGCATCCTCTCCTACCTCGCACTGGCACTCGGGCTCCTGGGCCAGATCAGGGCATGGGTGTTCATCGCCGTCGTGCTCATTCTGGCGCTCGTGGGCTGGCGGCAGATCGTCCGGCTGGCCCGAGGGCTGGCCGGATGCCTCGCGCGCCCCAAGCGTCCGGACTGGTTCACGCTGCCCCTTGCCGCCTTTCTGCTCGTCATGGGGGTGCTCACACTCATCGGCGCCCTCTCCCCGTCGGCCGACATAGACTATGATGGGCTCGTCTACCACCTGACTCTGCCGAAGGTCTACATCCACGACGGACGCATACACGCCATTCCCTGGCTCTCCCACTCCAACTTCCCTTTCCTGCTCGAGATGCTCTACATGCTGGGCCTGCTCTTCCAGGGCCAATCATTGGCGAAGCTCTTCCACTTCGGTTGCGGCTGGCTCGCGGTGCTTGCCGTCTTCTCTTTCGGGCGCTGGGCCTGGGGAAGGCGGGCTGGCTGGCTGGGCGCGGCGCTTCTCGCCGCCATCCCCCTCGTCGCCTGGGAGATGATCTCGGCCTACAATGAGCTCGCCTTCACCCTCTATGCCTTCCTGGCGATCTTCGCTTTCAGCAGGTGGTCCGAGGGACGGAGAGAGGGAGAGGGCAATGGTTGGCTCTGGGTGGCGGCGATCATGTGCGGCTTCGCCATGGGATCGAAGGCGCTGGCAGGAGTCGTCCTGGCGTTTGGCGCGCTCGCCATCCTCGCGCACGTGCGTCTGCGGCAGAAGGAGGGTCTGCTCGCGCCGCTCATCGGCTTCGTGGCCATCGCGGCCGCGGTCGCCTCGCCCTGGTACATCAAATCCTACCTGTGGACGGGGAATCCGGTCTACCCCTTTGCCTACGGCATTTTCGATGGCAGATACTGGACCCCGGACCGCGCCCAGCTCTACACGATTGCCCAAAAGGAATTCGGCATGGGGACGGGGCCGCTGGCGTTCCTTGCGCTGCCCTGGAACCTGACTATGAACTCCTACCGGTTCTTCGACATACCAGGGCATCTCCGCCCCGTGAACGTGCTCGTCTGGGTGTTTGGGCCGGTCCTGCTGGCGACAGTGCCTACGCTGCTGGTTACGCGACAGGTTCGGTCGGCGGGCCGCGTCGCGCTCTGGTTCGCCGCTTTCTACATCGCCATCTGGTTCTCGACCAGCCAGAATGCGCGCTACCTGATCCCCATCCTGCCGGGACTGTGCGCGTGCGCCGGCCTCGCACTTGACCGCATGCTCTCGCGGCGCGGGCTGCTGCCGGCCGCCGCGGCGCTGGTCCTGTCTCTGGCACTCCTGTCAGCGCTCTATTCCGGCTACAATCTCGCCTCCCCGGCGTGGAGAGTAGCATTCGGGCTCGAATCGCAGTCCGATTACCTGAGCGGTGTGTCCGAGGTCTACCGCATGTCGGAGGGGATCAACCACGCGACGCCACCGGACGCCAAGATCATCGTCTTTGGCGACGAACCGCGGCTCTTCTACCTCGATCGAGAGTTCCTGCTCGGCAACCACGCCGCCATCTTCTCTCCCGCCGATATCGCCTCTCCCGACGCCCTGACGGCCCGTTTTGGGCGCATGGGCATAACCCACATCCTCATCGGCGCCTCCATGCTGCAGGACATGGCGGCGGGGAAGGGAGCCATCGAGCGGGATCTCGCAGGGATGGAAGTGCAGGGCAGAATACGGCCCCTGGGAATGTATGGTACACTCAGCCTATGGCAACTCGTCGGGCAGCCAAAGCCAAGCGCTCGGTAGCGGCCAGAGCCACTTCACCATCCCGGCCCGAAGGCGATCTGCACGTCCGCCCGCGGCGGGCGCTGAGAGTGGTCATCATCTGCTATCTCTTCATCGCCGGCATCTACGTGACCGCCATTCCTCCCGGCGGCGGGCCCGATGAGACCGCGCACGTGCGCTATGTTCAGTGGCTTGCCCAGCATCATACGCTGCCGGTGTTCGATCGACAGAACCCGGGATCGAATTACGAGTTCCATCAGCCACCGCTCTACTATCTGGTCTCTCTGCCGGCGTACCTGACCGCTCCCTCCCCGGGGAAGGATCAGGCGCTTCGCTTCGTCAACGCCCTTATCGGCATCGCGCTGCTCTACCTCACCTTCGCGTTCGGCCGTACCATCGCGCCCGAACGTCCCTGGGCGGCCGTTGCCGCCGCCGCGGTAGTCGCGTTCCTGCCCATGCACCTCGCCCTGGCGAGCAGCGCCGGCAACGACGTGCTCACTGAGGTATTCGTCGCCGCCGCCGTTCTGATCGTGGTTCGCTATCTGCGCTCCGCCGCGCAATACCGAAGCCAGCCCGACAGTCGCGTCCCGGGCGTCCGCGCGAGCCTGCTCGCCGGCCTGATGATCGGTCTGGGATTGCTCACGAAATCCCTGGCCATAGTGCTGTTCCCGACCGTTTGGCTCGCGCTCGCGTGGGCCGCTCGCGGCCCGAGCGGCTACGAATGGCGTCGGCTCGTTCGCGATCTCGCCGCGGCCACGGCTGTGGCTCTCGCCATCGCCGGCTGGTGGCTCCTCCGCAACCAGGCGCTCTATGGCGACCTCCTGGCGCAGAAGGCGTTCCTCATCGCATTTCGCGATCGGCCTTCCCCTCAGGTGATGATGTCGAGGTACCACCTGTTGCCCGCGCAGTACGCGATCATGACCATCGGGTGGACGATCGCAAGCGCCTTCGGAGTGTTCGGGGAGAAGTTCGCCTTCTTCCCGTATCAGGTGTACGTCGGGTTCACCGCGAAGGGACTGGCCGAAGCCGTCAGCTTTGCCCGTTTTGTGGTGCGGGGGAAGCTTGCAGACTGGCAGGTGCAGTCCTGGCTGGTATCGGCGCTGCTGGCGGCACTTCTTCTGGCAAGCTTCATCCGCTTCAACCTCTCGTTCTTCCAGGCTCAAGCGCGGTACCTCTTCCCCGCGCTGCCGCCTGCCGCGGTAGCGCTCTGTATCGGCCTTGAGGGGCTCGCGCCGAAGGGCAGAGGAGGAGTCGCGCTCGTCACCGGCGTCGCACTCGTGCTCGCCCTCGCTACCGCCGGCTTCTTCCTGTGGATCTCCCCGCAGTTTGAGACCGCGCGCTCTGCCATTCTCGGTGCGCGCCCATGAGGTCGCCTGCTCTCTGCTGGCCTGCGCTGATCGTGCTGCTCGTGGCCTGTGGCTGCGGGCACGGACGCCGGCCCGATCCGGAGAATCCCGCAGTCCCCCCACAGGCGCCATCGGTCAGGTTCGGCGGCTCGGTTATCCGCATGGCGGACCCGAAAGGGCGCTGGACGTTCGAGGCGCGTTCGGCCGCAGTCAA
>JBEKKD010000478.1:0-3731 GCA_050010895.1 Armatimonadota bacterium | reverse complement strand
AGGACGCCACCCGAAACCTGATCAGCGAGCCACGCGAGAGGGCAGGTCCTGCTCTGCACCTGCCGAAGAACCTCCCAGATCGATTTCGGAACACTACGGGGTGTCCACAACCGGCTCAGCCAGAGCCGCTGCGGGCGATGTCGCCGAAGGGCTGGAGCCACAGAATGCCGCCCTCGCGTACCTCCCAGGTGTGGGTGCTGGTGCCTTTCATCCACATGACCCATAGGTCGCCCGCAGGCTTGCGAACGCTGAGGTTGAACAAGATGCGCGGGTTCAGCTTGCGGGGCTCGATGCCGATCGCGGCGAAAGGGATCTTCCATTCGGCAGTCCATCGCTTCGTCCCCAGTACCTTGCAGGCATACTGTGTGCCCCACAGTGCGCGTGCGACGACCGACTCTGGGGCCCCGGCCTCGTTGCTGCTGACGAAGCGGCCGTCTGCGAAGCCGCGCAGGACGATGGTGTCGCCGACTTTCTGGCCCCGCATTGGAGCGAGAGCGATCTCCACGGCATCGTCCTGGCCCCAGACATGCCCACCGGACACGCCCTTCGCCGGGTCGATGTCGTTGATGAAAGCCACGTACAGGTTCTGGTCGTCCACTTCCACCCAGGCTTGACTGGGCCAGGCCGACGCGCTGCCGTCAACGTTCCAGGTCAGCAGGAGGGGATTGTGGGGGGCATAGGACAGCCCCCGCGCCCGTGTCGGCGCCCACTCCTGCGAACCCACTGTCCCGTCGATAGCAATATGGCCGTATGCCCGCGGCACCGCCACCAGTGGCATGGTGCTGGGAACCACGAAGTGCTGCTTCTGCTCCTGCAGTTGCATCCAGCGAGGTTCGAAGCCGGGAGGCGGAGGATCGGGTCGCACGGGCCAGGTGGCCCGCGTACCGTCATTGACTAGACCCATCTTCTCGATGGGCAGCGGCTGGAAGCCGATCTTCTTGATGACGGGCGCGTCCGGCCGTAGTCGGAAGTCCCCCTTCGCCGCGTTCACGAATCCCGGATCGCCCTGGTTGTCCCAGTTGTCCTTGATCGTCACCCACTCGGGCTTGACGTTGTCCTGCACCCACGTTACCTTGCCGCCGTCGAACGCGATGTTGCGGGTGCTCTGGCAGAAGTACGGCGCGCCCGCCGGATCGCGCTCCAGGATATCGGCCAAGTGCGGGTACTTGGTCCACGGCGGCCGGGTATAGGGCACCTGCTGCAGGCTGAGCAATAGCTTATTCGGTTCGCGGTCGCGATCGGGGTCGGTGGCTACCGCCGTCACCGTGCCGTCCGGGAGCTTGGTCCAGTGCCACCACTCCAGCCCCCGCCCCTCGATGCTGACCCCCGTCTTGCACTTGATGAACAGGTTGTTGTCGGCGGTATTGTCCGGGCCTCCGCACATGGCGACCACGTCTCCGCACAGATAGGCGATATTGCCCACGAAGCTCGTGCCCGACACGCAGTCGTCAAGGTGCACGACTACGGCCTCGCTGCCACAGCCGGGGATTGTGTCATTGATGTGGTGAATGTAGTTGTTGCGGATGATGTTGCCGCGGTACGTCCAGTTGTAGCCGGTGTAGAAGACCCCGCCTTCGGTGGTCTCGGTGAGTACGAAGTAGATTTCATTGTTCTCCATCACGATGTCATTGCCTTCGTACCAGATGGCGGTGTGCGGCTCATGGTGGATCAGGTTATGAGCGGCCCGCAGGCCCACGCCATCGAGTGAGATCGACCCTGCGTGTGTACGGCGAATGACACTTGTGTTGTAGATATGGTTGTTGTCGGCGAAATGGTTGCAGGGCGTCAGTGTCGTACGGTCCCCGCCGCTAAGCCGCACGCCACCATAGCCCGTATCGTGGATGTCACAGCCTTGCACGCCATCATCCACGCCCCCTGTAACCGTGACACCGTCCATTCCCACGTTGCGGATGGTGCAGGCGATCAGGCGGTCATGGCTGCAGTCGCGCATATCGACCGCGTTCTGCCGCCCCTCCTCAAACCCGATCCCGCGGAACGTGACGTAGTCCGCGCCGTTCATGCTTACGAGCCGCTGCGACAGGCAGGAGACCACGGCGCGGCCCTGCGCGCCCGGCTTGGGCGGCCAGAAGTAGAGGAGGCTAGTCTTCCGGTCGAGGAACCACTCGCCCGGCCTGTCCAGCTCCTCCAGCAGGTTGAAAACGTAGAAGCGATGGCCCCCCTTGTCACCGAGGCCGAAGTACACCGGGTAGGCCAGCTCGATCTCGTGCTTCTCCCTATCGATCTTGCCCACGCGTACGCTCGTACAGAGCCACCCATACGTCCAGAAGCCGTTCATCCACACCCCCTCCTCCGCATTCCAGCGCAGGAGGCGATCGTCGCTGAACTTGAAACGCGGAAGGCGCTGCCGCCCATCGGTGTCGTACTCCCCCGGTCCGGACTCGACGATATCTCCGAACTTCGCGAAGCCCGTGTTCGGCCATCGCGCCACTTGCATGCGCTGATCGTCGCAGAAGAGCTCGGTGAGGATGGGCTGGTTCGGGGTGAAGTCGCGAAAGCCGTCGGGCAACTCGGGCACGTCCCGGGGGACACTGGCCGCGGCCAAGTCGGCCTGCAGCACCTCGCCCCGCGCGCGGGGATCTATCCGCTTCCGCACGGCCGGGTCGGTCACCGGCTTCCACAGGCTGGCGTCGAGCGACTTGCCGCCACTGAGCCACGCCTTCTCCTTGCCGTAGGCACGATACGTGATGGGAGCCGCCTGGCTCCCGCTGTCTCGCGCGTCGAACTCCAGCGATTGCGCCAGGTAGTACGTCCCGCCGCGCAGGTACACCGTGACCTTCCCCGCGGGCATTCCGCCCTTCTGCTTCAATTCGCGAATGCCCTCGCGGGCCCTCTCCAGTGTGGCGAACGGCCTCCCCAGCGTCCCCGGGTTCGCGTCGCTCCCGCCTGGCGCCACGTAGAGCTCCGTGGCACTGCAACGAGCCGCACACAATAGAGCGCCGCAGACCACAAGTAGCAGAGCGATTCTCATCGACGGGCTCCTCGATTGTAAGTTTCGCGCAGATGCCGCACTACTTCGTCGCCACGCCAGATGGTGGCGATGACGATTCATAGCTCGATCAGCGTAGAACCGCGTGCAATGTTCATTTCGCCGTAGAACCGGCCCAGCCTTGCTCTGATAGCACCCCCTGGCCCAGATGCGGCATCCCGATCCTCGTCCTAAGCGCATCTGTCCTTGTCAGGCACTGTGAAGCGGGCCGTGGTGTTCCGAAACTGATCTGAGGGCCGTGAAGCCCCGGGAATGGCCTCTACTCACTTGTGCCGGGATTGACCGCGCAGGAGGGCTCGCCGCCTCCTGACAAACGCTATTGCATCTCCTTACGTGCTGCTTTGCCACGCTCGTGCCGTGGTCCCAACCGGAGTTCACAAGCGCACGGGGGTCCATCCACCAGGGAAATCGAGTGCCCACGATACACCAAGGGATTCCGTCGGAGCAAGGTTAGAACGGTTCTTCGGCGAAGTAACCACTACGATGGGGACCACTACACCCGTGCCGATGAGTTTCTGGACACCACGCGGTCCTACCAGCGCCCGACATACGCACGCGGGATGACGTGATCTAACGGAGCAATAATGAGGACCACTATAGCTGGTCACAGGAGCTGCCTGGCGCTGCCCAGCATGTCGTACTCCTTCAGATGCTCCACCACCATTGCACCGACCGCCTCCTGAGCCCGTGCGACGTCCTGCTGCACGTCGAGCGCTCTTTCGTA
>JBEKKD010000477.1:0-3738 GCA_050010895.1 Armatimonadota bacterium | reverse complement strand
GCAGGAGACCAAAGGCTGCGGCGTTTCCGTCAGCCGACGGACGCCGCTGAGCTCCTGCCCTGCGCCGTATATGTTAGCTCGCGCGGTCGGTCCCGAGGACGCGCATCACTTCCTCGATGCTGGTGATGCCGTCCATTGCCTTGCGCAGCCCATCCTGAAGCATGGTCACCATGCCGGACTCGATGGCGGCCTGGCGCAGCTCCGCGGTGGTGGCGCGGCGTACTGTCAACTCACGCAGCCGGTCGTTCATCTCGAGCAGTTCGAAGAGCGAGGTGCGGCCGCGGTAGCCGTAGCCTCGGCATTCGTCGCAGCCTTTGCCGAGAGAGAACCGAGCCTTGGCAATGTCCAGCGTGGTTTCCTTGTACAGGTACTGGAGGATCTCCGCATTTGGCTCATACCGGGCCTTGCATTTCTCGCATACCCGGCGCACCAGACGCTGGGCCAACACGGCGGTGACCGCGGCCCCGATCAGGAACGGCTCAACCCCCATGTCGAGCAGACGGCTGATAGTGCTGGGCGCGTCTGCTGGCCGCATAGATGTCAGCACGAGATGGCCGGTCAGGGCAGCCTGAATGCAAACCTCGATCGTCGCCAGGTCCTCGATGTCCCCGACCAGGATGATGTCGGGATCGGCGCGCTTGAAGTAGCGCATGGCGACCGAGTACGTCAGCCCCATCTTGCGGTTGACGTGGACCTGCATCACGTTTCGCATGCGGTAGATCACCGGATCCTCTATGGTGACGATCTTTCTGGTCAGCGAGTTAAGGGTATTGAGCGCGGAGTAGAGAGTCGTTGACTTGCCTGACCCCGCGGGGCCGACCACGATCATCAGGCCGGTCGGCTCGGACACCTTGCGCTCGAATACCTTCTGCATCTCGGGGTAGAATCCGAGCTTATCCAGCCCGACGAGGGTACTGCTCTGGTCGAAGATGCGGACCACGGCTCCTTCGCCGTAGATCGCAGGAACCGTGATCGTGCGCAGATCGTACTCCTTGCCTTCGTACTCGATTATGATCCGCCCATCCTGAGGCACGCGGCGTTCGCTGATGTCGGAATCGGCCATGAGTTTCAGGCGCGCCACCAAGGGTTTCGCGGCATCTCGGGGCAGCGTGAGCACTTCGTTCAACACCCCATCGACTCGGTATCGAATCAGAGTCTGATCCTGGTTGTTGTCGAGGTGGATGTCACTGGCCCGAGCCTTGATCGCCTCCTGGAAGACGATATTCCAGGTGACGGCGGCCGCGCTCTCCCCTCCCTCTTCCTCACCTGTCACCTGACTCCAGTCGATCGCCGGCAGGTTCCGTTCCTTGCGCGCTTTGTCCACCGCCTGCCTGATGCCGGCCGGTTCCCGCAGCTCCACTGGCTCCTCGGTCTCCAGGAACTTCTGCAGGTCCTTGCGATAGAACCGCCACTGCGTGCCGGCCTTGAACCCCTTGATCCGATCCTGGGCGAGCCAGCGGTAGAAGGTTGGCTTGCTCACCTTGAGGAACGCCGCCGCCGCCGTCAGATCGAGCACTTCGTCGGGTGCTTGCTCAGCGGGCTGCTCCATCTTCGCTCTTCTTGGCTTGCGCATCTCAGTGCTTCTCCTTTCCCTTGGGAGCAGCGCTCCCTCCGGCCTCGTCCAGCAAGTAGTCCGATACCACGGGCAGGGCCTCGGGCAGGCGGCCGGCCTTTTCCGCATCGCGGATCATGTCGATGGCCGCCGGCGGCAAGTCCGCCGCCACCCGACATAGGGCTTCGCTCAGATCGGCGCCATCACTGACAGCCGCTCGCGCGGCGAACAGCGCATCTCGCACCTCCGGCACGGATGCCGACTCGGCCGCCGCCTCCAGCGCCGAGAGAATCGGCACCCGAACCTGAAGCATCAGCCCGAGACGGCCGATGGCGAGGGAGTGGGCGTATAGCTGCTTGTGTTTGACGGGCCCGGTCGTGCGCTCGACCTCGAGGCGATCCGCGAGTTTGACGAGAGCCGGCGCCGGAGCGCCATACAGTTCGCCGCTTAGCATGGTGCCCCAGATGAAGGATGGGACATCTCCGATTAGCCCGCGGCCCACGGTCGCCTCAGTCACCAGGTTCTCCCGCATCGCGCTCAGCAGGGACTTCGGCCCTGCCGGCGCCTCTGGCGGTACGGTGTCCAGTGCCTGCAAGATCGTTGCGTCGCCCTGCAGGGCGGCCGCCAGATGGCGGCAAACCCAGATAACGTCGCCTGCATCGTGTGTGGAAAGCTGCTTGCGGCCCATCGGTGGGGCTCCTTTCCATATCGTACAGCGACTTATCATATATTATCATGTGTAATCATATACCATAGTTGATAGGAATGTCAAACCCGTTGGGGAACATTTTTGCCGATTCTGACATCCCCGCACTGCCTGAGATGCGGCCGCTGAGTCTGGGGCATCGCGGCGTCTTGCATCCGCTGTTCGCTGAACTGCAGCCGCAGCAGTCCGAGCTCACCTTCACCAATCTCTTCATCTGGAGAGATGCCTACCAGCTCCGGCTCGCGCGCGCGGGCGATGCCATCGCCATCTTCTCCTGGCGCGCGGATCCCGAGGACTCATTCGTGTTCCCGCCAATCGGGCCGAGCGCGAACACTGGTGCGGTGCGCCGGTGCCTGGACCACCTGGCCGCGGGGGGGCACAGCGCGCGCATGGCGCGGGCGACGGAAGCGGACCTCCGTCGCCTCGGCGTAACTGAAGATGAGTTCGCGATCGAGTCCGATCGCGATCAGTGGGACTACGTCTATCGAGTCGAAGATCTCATCGGTCTGCGGGGCAATCCCTATCACAGGAAACGGAACCACATCGAGCAGTTCATACAGCAGTATGCGTTCGCCTATCGACCGTTGACTCCGGAACTGGTTCCCGACTGCGCTGAGCTGCAGGATCGATGGTGCGACGAGAAGCACTGCGACCTGGTCGCTACGCTGCGAAGCGAGAGTCGTGCGGTGAAGGAAGCATTGGAGCAGTTCATGTCGCTCGGCATCACCGGCGGCTGCATTGAGATCGATGGAAAGGTGGAGGCGTTTGCGATTGGCGAACTGCTGAACCCGGAGACGGTGGTGATCCATCTGGAGAAAGCGAACGCCGCGCATCACGGCCTCTATCAGCTCATCAACCAGCAGTTCCTGGAGAAGGCATGGTCACACGTTCCATTCGTGAACCGCGAGCAAGACATCGGGTTGACCGGACTGCGAAAAGCAAAGCAGTCGTACTACCCCGACCATATGGTCGAGAAGTTCGTCGTCCGGCCGAAGTGAAGATGCCGCAGATCTGTATCGTCGTCGCTCTCTGTCTTCTCTGCAGCGCTCTCGCCCTCGCCACGCCTTCGGTCCGCATCGTTCCCGAGAGGCCGCGCCCGGGAGATGTGATCTTCGTGATGCTGACTCCAGATGCGCCGCTCGACCGCGCCTCATGCGCGTGGCGCGGTCGCACCTACCCATTCCTGAAATGCGGCGACGACTATCAGCTCGTCCTGCCGGTTGCCGCGAGCACGCGCGCGGGCGGGTACCGCGTCGCCGTACGCTGGAAGAACGCTGATGGGACGGCCGGATCGGTCGCGATTCCAGTGCAGGTACAGCCGCGGCGATTCGGCATTCAGAAGCTTCGGCTTTCGACAAAACAGGAGCAGAAGTATTCAGCCCCGGACACCGCGCGGGAGTATAAGCTGATCGGCGCGGCGCTGGACAGGGTGAGTCCGGAACGGCTCTGGCAGGGGGATTTCCTGATGCCGGTGGCAGGG
>JBEKKD010000476.1:0-3739 GCA_050010895.1 Armatimonadota bacterium | reverse complement strand
AGCTGCGATTGATCAGGTTATCGAACTCCTCCATCATGGCCGCCGGAATTCCGAGCTGATTCAGCGGCACCTGAACGCCGCGCTTATCGAGGATACGCATCACGACCTTCTCCCCGTTCACACCTGGGTTGGTCGAGACGCGGAAGTCGTACTCGCGGCCCTGCACCCGCAGCGAAATGCGGCCATCCTGAGCCGCCCGCTTCTCCGCGATGTCCATATCGGCCATCACTTTGATGCGGGAGACCAGCGGCGCCTGTACCTTCTTGGGAACGGTCATAACATCGTGCAGGATGCCGTCGATCCGGAAGCGCACCCGCACCCGATTCTGCTCGGGCTGTATGTGAATATCGCTCGTCTTCTCCCGCACCGCCTGCCGCACGATGAGGTTCGCCAACCGCACGACCGGCGCGTCATCCAGCATCTCCCGGAGCTGGTCGACGCTGACCTCTTCCTCCCGCTTCTTCTCCTCGAACTGGATATCGCCCCCGTCCTGGCTGATCTCGTCTTTCATCTCCTCCAGGGCGGCGCCGATCTCTTCGCGGGCGGAAAGCGACTGGCCCAACGCAGCGCTGATGTCATCGGCCGTCGCGATCACGGACTCGATATCCGTCCCCGCGACCAGACGCATCTGATCGATGGCGTACACGTCCAGCGGGTTCACCATCGCCACCACCAGCCGACCCCCGTTCCGATCGATCGGAACGGCCCGCCAACGCTGGAGCAGGTTGTGCGGGATGGCTTTCAGCAGGTCGCGGTCGATCTGACGCTCACCCAGATCGACGAACGGTACACCCCATTGGCGCCCGAGAATCCTGGCCTTCTCCTTCTCGGTGATCGCCCCCATATTGACGAGGACCTGCGCGAGCGGCTCCCGCGTCTCTTTCTGCACCTCAAGCGCTTGCCTGAGTTGCTCGACGGAAACCTTCGTCACTTCCCGTACGATGTCAGCGACTGTTCGAGTTTCCATGTACCTGCTCGGCGGCTTACAGAAGGCCAGGCTTCATTCGGGGAGGTCGACTCGTCTCCGGCATGCGGGAGTCCCCTAACGTCTTTCCACAAAAAGTCCCTTGAATGGGGGAGGACTCTCGCGTCAATGCAAGGTCAGGTGTGCCAGGCGCCGTGCTCACCTCAGAGACCTCCCTCACGGGGTCTGACAGACCCGAGTTCCCTTGGCCGGCGATCCTCTCACTCCCGCGGCGGCCTCACCAGAGTCAGCCGCCGCCCTCCAGACACAAAAAGGGGGCCTGCCTAACTGGGCAGGCCCCCTCCAGGACGCCACAACTCGTCAGTCCGACGACTATGTCACATCCAACGCGCCATCCGGGCGCGTGGTTTCACAGAGCCCGTATGCCGCTCCTATGACCCGATGACAGTCGGCGTCACGAAGA
Source organism: Armatimonadota bacterium (assembly GCA_050010895.1). GTDB lineage: Bacteria > Armatimonadota > Hebobacteria > Hebobacterales > Hebobacteraceae > JBEKKD01. The sequence goes on along the minus strand of JBEKKD010000476.1, from coordinate 2,351 downwards.
TCAGGATCTCGGTGTGCGCCGGCAGCTTCGTCCTGGACTTGAACAACTCGCCCACGAGCGGTATGTCGCCCAGGAACGGTACCTTGTTGACAGTCGTGTCCTCAGTGTCACTGACCAGTCCGGCCAGCACCGCTGTCTCGCCGCTGTTCACGCGCACCGTTGTCACCACCGCCCTCTCGTTGACGACCGGGAGTCCCGTGGTTCCCAGAACCGCCGTCGAGACACTCGGCGAGATAGTGAGGGTGATCTCCCCATCCTTGTTGATGCGGGGATTCACCACCAACCTGACCCCCGCGTCCACAGTAGAGACGCCGGAGATCGAGCTGGTGCCATTCTGCGAGACCAAGGCGGGGAAATATATGGTCTCGCCCGTGTGGAGCGAGGTCTGGCGGCCGTCAAGCGTAGTCACGCTCGGATTGGACAGCACCCGGGCACGATGTTTGCTCTCCAGCGCGGTAATGGCAGCCGACCACTGGAGGGGCGTGCGCACGATCTTCCCGACCTGCAGACCCTGAGCTGGCAAAGCGGTGGTGGCGGTGGTCGAGGTCGAGCTGGCCGACGGCGGCGGCGGCAGAGTGCCGTCCGCCGACGCCTCTCCGATGGAGAACGGCACTCCGGTTCCCCCGAGGCTGCTCCAGTCTATCCCGAGCTGGTTGACGTCGTCCCGGTTGATCTCGGTCACCATCGCGGCAATATGAATCTGCCTCGGCGCCTTATCCAGCCTCTCCAACATCGCCATTCCCCGCTCCACGGCAAGGGGAGCGCCGGACAGGATCAGCGCGGTGACGGGAGAGGCCTCACTCGTGAGGCCCGCCACGCTGGTCGTGGTAGTACCCCCGCCTGACCCGCCGGTCAGTTGGGGCGCCGCCAGAACGCTGGTGGTCTGGCCGGTGGTGGCGGTCTGCACTGTCGGCGTAAAGGTGCGGGGGGCCGGCGTGATGGTCAGACCGGCCGCTCGTGCCTTGGCGAGATCGACCTTCGGGTGGTTGCGGTCGCTGCCGACGTCAACGCCCATCAGCTCATAGAGCGTCGACATCAGCTCGTTCGCGTCGCTGTATTTGATGTAATAGACAGCGACGGTTTCCTGAGATGGCGCGGGCGCGACATCGGACGCCGTCACCATCGAACGGACCGAGTCCCACTGCTGGTCGTTCGCCGTGACCAGGAGCGAGTTCTCCTGCGGCCCCGGCTGGACTTTCACGTCAGGCAGTGCTGCCGTGATCATGTCCGCGAGCTGGTCCGCCTTCACATAGCGTACCGGCACCACCTCGGTCGTCGGCGGCGACGGAGGCGACTTCACGTCCATCTCCGCCAGCGCCCGCTCCGCCTTCGCCAGAGAAGCCTCCGTCCCCAGCAGGAGTACCGACTGCTGCCCCTTTTGCGTTGACACCGTCACGTCCGGCGTCAGCTTTGACAGCGCCTGCTGCGCGTACTCCGGCGACATATGCTGCAGCACGACCACCGCCGAGCGCAGCTCCGACACCCGCATCGCCCGCACTTCATCGGCCGTCCCCACCACGTAGGCAGCATCCACCCACGCGTAATCCAGCCCGTTCAGCTTCGTGACGATGTTCATCGCCTGCTCGAGCGTCACATTGCGCAGTCGGAGCGTCGCCTTCCCCTTGACGCTGCCGCTCAGCGCGATATTCACACCGCTCTGAGTCGCCAACGCCTGGAAGACATCGACCAGGTCCGCGTCCACGAATTCGAGGGTGAACCTCGAGTTTGAAGCGCGCGGACCGGTGCTGCGGCCGCCGGTGTATGCCAGTCCCCGAGCGGCGGCCGCCGTCTGAGCGCCGGGCTTGCCCTGGCCATTGGCCAGCCCAATCCCGGTAACCAGCAGCATGGCCAAAACGACAGCCAAACTGCCCCACACGACACGATGTTTGCGAGTCATGGCGCTACTGCCTCCCTCCCATCCTAAGGATCACTTTCCCCTCACTTCCGACAAGCACGACTTCCTTCTGCGAGATCGACTGCACCCGGTAACGGTCAACTCGGTCACCCGCTTTCACGTAGTAACGCTGATCCCCCTGGCGGATCACTGCCATCGTCTGGCGTCCGGCGAGGATCCCGTTCAGGGTCAGCGCCTGGTTGGCGGCACCCCCCTGCTTGCCCCCAGGCGACGCCTGTGCTGGCGTGGGCGCGGGCGCCGGCTTCGTTCCGCCCGGCGTAGGACCGGCCGGAAGAGGTGGCTGCTGGGCATTGGCCGACGGGGGCTTCTCAGCCGCTGCCGGCTTCTTCCCCGTCTCGCTCGCGGTCGCCGTGCCAGGCCCCTCGAACGGACTCCGCGTTGCCCCGGTGCTGGGAAGGGCCTCCGTCGCGGCGGCTCCTTCGTGCGCCTTCTTCCC
>JBEKKD010000475.1:0-3750 GCA_050010895.1 Armatimonadota bacterium | reverse complement strand
GGTGAGATAGGCCCACCAAAAGAGGCGGCGCTGGAAGGCGCGGCTCGATCCGCCGTCCCCCCCGTGTCTGAACGCGTCGCCGCAAAGCATCTCGGGCGGCGTATACCACAGGGTGAAGGGCAGGTAGCAGGTGACGCTGTCCGGGCGATTCCCCCAGGGCGCGTAGTAGGAGCCGAACTGGCCACGACCGGCCTGGCGTACCGCGCCCCGAGCGGCCGCGGTGTGCACCCTCCCCATGGGAATGTGATGGCCATGCTCGGGCATGACCACTCGCGCTCCCCACCGCAGTGTTTCTGCGTAGGCCATCCCCATGCTCGGCACGCAGGTGAGGTAGCCGCCGAAGTCGGCGAGCTTGCGCTGCTGGTACCGCCGGCACTCCCGGGCGAACTCCCTGGGCGTCTCCGGGAACCGCCGGCCCACATAGTCGCGAGGGTCACCGGCTTCCAGGGAGCCCTCCACGCTGCGTCCATCGAGGTGCTCCTGGAGAGCAGGCAAGGTCACGCGCTCGCCTCGAGGAACGGCCCGGCTGACGCGCCGCCAGTTAGTGCCGATGTTTGAGGCCCACTCGTGGAACTGCACCCCCAGGAAGCGGTCACCGAGTCGCCGCGCGTAGCGATCGAGCATGCTGGTGTCAAAGGGATAGCTCTCATAGGCGATCCCGCCGCAGCCGCGGTCGATCAGTAGGGGCCGCCGCGCCTCCCACACCTCCTGGTGGAGCAGGCTCCCTGGCGCGGCGAACTGGTTGAAGCAGCGGAAACGCGGGGTGTGAAGGCACTGAATCAACCTCACGCCGGCATGCTGGTCGATCAGACCGTGCTTGCATAGGCCCCGCCAGTAGCGCGGATCATATCCGAACAGGAAGGAGAACTCGTTCGCGGGTAGTCGCGCCATGACCTCACCTCATTAGGGGGTAGCCGGAGTCGGGAGTGCCCGGGGCCGTCGCGTGGGATGCTTCGGCGGGGTCAGCGGCAGCCCTGCGCGGAACCGGGGCGGATAACCCTCAGTGCCGGGGACATGACCTGCGCTACTTACAGGCTTCGTCCATTCGCTCGCACTGCGCCCGGTCGCTGGCCTGGATCTTGTCGCACTGTGCCGTGCTGCACCTCCGAGCCGGGGCGCAAGACCATGCCCTCATGGTCGCCGGACGCCCAGCGCTCACGGGTCGTTCCTGCCGCCCAGGTTGGCGGCGACACAGCTGGCACAGGAGGCTGTGCGCTCCCGGGCAGCCAGGGTACGCCCATGGTTGTATCAGGGTAGCCTAGCTCCACCGCTCCCACCGGATGAACTCGTCCATCGCGATGCGTCCCCCAGGCTCGGCGAAGGCATCGCCGTCCGGATAGCCGAGCGGGGTCACCGCGACTACGTCTGTGTCCTCCGGCAGGCCCAGGTAGCGCTTGATGTCCTCGCTGCCCACGACCCCGATCCAGCACGTGCCCAGCCCCTCCGCCCGCGCCGCCAGCGTGAGGTGGTCTGTCGCGATGGACCCGTCGATGAGCACCCGGTACTCCGGCTTCGCGGCGTCCGACTGCAGGTTCATCCTCAGGCCGCAAGCGACGACCACGATCGGGGCTTCCGCGATGAAGGACTGGTTCGCACAGAGCGCAGCGAGCTCCTCCCTCGCTCCAGGATCAGTGACGAGGATGAGCCGAGTCGGCTGCACGTTACCTGCTGACGGTGCCACGCGAGCGGCGTCCAGAACTCGCGTCAATACTGCCTGGGGGATAGGATCGGACCGATAGGCCCGCACACTGCGCCGCGTTCTGATCGCATCGTAGATGTCCATGTTCGTTCTCTCCTCCTGTGCCCCACTTCCGCGGCCGGAGCGCGACCACTTCCGGCATCGGTAGCCCTACGCGCGGGGGAACAGCGTTGTAGCCATACTGTCAGAAGACTCATCCAGCTACCGGCGTGCCCCTGAGGCGCACATCGTGGTATTCCCGACGATCGGTGATACTCCTGTGCTGGGAGGCACCGGAGATGGGCGGGGAGGCCGAGTCGGCATTGGGCTGGTTGGGGCTGCCGGTGATTGTCACTGTGGCCTGGCTGCTGTCCTCATCCGCGACGAAATCCCGGACAGTGACTCCCAGCCGAGGGGGTAGCCGGAGTGGGGGGTGAGCGGGTCCGGTGGCCCGGATATTGCGACCAGGCGGGCTGCATGCTTCCAACCGCGCAGACACTTCCGCCGCAAGAGGATCACAGCGGGCCATGGCAAAAGCGACGTGGGAAACGGCGGTGCATCATGAAGACAGGCGGCCGCTCCCGCGAGCAGCAGGCGTCGCGCACACCTGCACGCGGCACAACATACGTAACCGACCTGACCCACTTCCTGGACGAGAATGGGCTGCCTCCGGTGGGCGCGCCGAGGCGATTGCTGAATCTGCTTGCCTTCTTGGGAAGCATCGTGAAGGCCGGCTCCTCGCATCCCGTGGGCACGCAGTTCTCGTCCACGGTGCCCTGTCGCAGAAGGCTCTGCTCCCGGCTGAGTCTGACTATCGTCAACGAACGCGATGGCACGATCCGTTGGGAATGTCCGGACTGCGGCGAAAACGGCTACATCAGCAAGTGGCAGGGCACTGATCATGATCTGAGCGCGGCGATGGAGCCGGACGCTGGCCTCCGAGTCGGGATCTTCGCTACCGCGGAAGAGCACAAGTGGCTCAGTGAGATCATGACGAACAGCCAGGAAGAGGATGCCATCATTGCTGGAGGAGTAGTGACCTCCGCCGGCATCTGGATCTCAGGCCGGACAGAAGACTTCGAGCTGCTGCTCGGATCCATCGCGTTTGATGCCAACCACACCAAGAGCGCCAAGCAACGACGGGCGCTGCACGCGATCCACGACCGAGTTGACAGGATGGTCGCGGAGACCGCTCCGGGATGAGCCAAGGAATTGGCGCGTTCACTCCGTCTTCTGCGAATGCCGCATCCTCTGCTTGAGCTTCGCCTCCTCCCGCGCCCGTTCTTCGGCCTGTATCTCCTGTGCTACCGGCAACAACTTTGGGGTCTCCCAGTAGCGCGGGATCATCTTCAAGTGGCGCTCAAAATAGCGCCCCCCGAATCACGGTGCCTTTTTCCCAACAGATTGCGCGAAGAGAACGCGCTGGCTTGGCTTGAGCCCGAAGGCCTCGGCGGCGGTCTCTCTATCACAGTTGTGAAACCAGGCCGCCAACCCTTGCGAGGCCGCAAATAGGGCCACATTCTGGGCCATGAGGCCTGTGTCAATGTAGTAGTATGACTTCTGCACTTCCGGATCGCCGATCTGCGGATCGGGCTGATCTGCGCCCTGCCAGAAGCGCGAGAGATCCGCCACATAGAAGATATGCACCGGCGCCGAGGTAGACCCATTGCAGCTGGACAGGGCTCGCAAGTCTCCCCCAGCAACGGGCGTCAGCCGATGGGTCTGGGCTTGATAGAGGAAGGCACCTTCGGGCATGGCCACGTAGAGATCGATCTCCTGTGAGTTGCTGGCTGAGCCGGCGGTCCGGCCGCACCGGCCAAAGGCTGCCCGCTTGCGGTTCACGCCGCCCGCGGCCCACAGGAGATTGGACAAGGTTTGGAGTGGCAGCGTCTTCGCGCTGATCTCCCGCACGGTTCGTCGCGCCCACAAGGACGCCAGGACAGACTTGCCTCCATCCTTCTCGGGTCTGGGAAGCCGGATGGCAGCGAGACTCATGACGGCTTTACCTTTCTCCACACTGCGTCTGGCTTCTGGACTCCGGTACGCTTCTATCCGCAGACCGTCGCGGACAG
>JBEKKD010000474.1:0-3750 GCA_050010895.1 Armatimonadota bacterium | reverse complement strand
CCGCATGGGAGCGGGTACGCGACAGCGCAACTACTACGATCAATTGGCAGTTTACGACGGAAGATGCACGGATAAAGCTCAGGAAGCTCTATCCATCAATTGAGTAGGGACTGAGCACTAGCTCGTTCTTCTGAGTCACGAAGCCCGTGTTCTGGGTCGTGTCGGCGGGCTGCAGCATCGGAATCCGCCAGACGTCGTCTATCGTTCGTTCATCCGTCTCTCGATAGAGAACCCTGCCTTCCTCATCGCGCACGTTCACCATGCGCCCGTTGACCTTCCCGCGAATCAGTTGCCTTGTCGGCTTCTCCCGCTTCTCCTTCAACTGAGTAAAGGGCCTTTCGGCAGCCCGATTCTTGCAGTACAGCAGGATGCTGTCGTGTGCCCTGGGGAAGATGGGTTTGCGGATGTCGTGCATCTTGTTGTAGTAGTACCAGACGAGCTCCTTGAGAAAGCATTGCTCGCCGAAGATCTGGTCGAGAAGCAGCCGCAAGTAGCTACCCACATGCCAGTCACAATGGACGTAGATACTGCCTGACTCCGCCAATAGGTCGCGCATCAGCGTCAGCCGCTCGTACATCATGTGAAGGTAAGAGTCAGTGTTCTTGCCCCAGGTATCGCGGTAGGCTACGGCTTCTAGGATTGACTGCTCCTTCCGAACCTCATCTCCCGCATCACCCAGCTGCACGTCCATGGTGAAGTCGGCGCCCACATCAAAAGGTGGGTCAATGTAGATGAGACCCACCTTCCCACGGAATTGCTCCAGCAGAGAGGCCATCGCCAGCTTGTTGTCGCCCCAGATGAGAAGGTTGCGGAAGTCGTCGCGGTGTGCCCTACCTGGCTCGAAAGGTAGCCTCTGCGCGTGACTGCGGTCGCGCGGCTCGTCTATAGTCTCGATGCGCTGCAGGGGAAGCGGCGAGGTCGGCAGCCGGATGGGGCGGCGGTTGCCGTACTCATCATACTTCCCCTCCCACACCAGCTCGGTCTTCGTGCGGGAGAGAGGATGGGGATTATCAGGCCCCCAGGTGACCGGTTCGCGTGCCATTTGGCTGGCCCCTCGCTGTTCTGCCGTCATGCAGCAGGCGGCACGAGATTGTACGACGCAGCAGCTTGCCTGGCAAGGCCAGCGAGACCGTCGCCATTAAGCCGACCGGGAGCCCCCGGGCTGCGGGCAAGACCCCGGCGTCTCCACGCCTGAGTCTGTAAGCACTGCGGGACGTCGTTCACGGTATGGGTCGCCACCGTGAGTTGGTCACCATGGACACGCGGCCGCGAACGGCGCACCGTGGGCGCCTGTGTGGCGCGCTCGGCGGCCGGCTGGGTCGTGTCTCGGCTTGCTGCTGTTCGCGGCGCTGTCGCCGCGTGCGGAGCCGCACACGGACGTCTTCGGCATCTCTCATCGAGGCAGCGATGCCGCGTCCATGCTGAGCCAAACCACCGCCCAGAGCGACAGCGACGGCACCTCGAGGCTGATACTTCCCTCATCGCGGCTCACCGTGAGCGGCCTCGGCTCAGCCCCAGGAGCGTATAGGACTGCGCTACGGAGCTCCCGGCCAGGCGCTTTCGCGCTGATGGTCACAGTGAATGGGCCCGTCGGCCGTACCCGGTCAGCGGCTGCATCATAGTCGCGGTTCAGCAGGTGCAGGACTGCGCTTCCTCCGGTCGGCGCCCGGCGCAGCACCGTCCACACACGCGATGCCCCTGTCATCTTGATCGATGGCGCTGCGAGCGATGCGAGTGTCTCGTGGCCCTTCCACTCTACCAGCCGGCCCTCGCGGCGCAGCCGGTCGGTCACCTGCCGCTGTGCTGCGTCCAGGGCTAGATGGGGAGGCACGATCACCTTCTGGTAGCGGCGCACTCGCTCCCAAGTCAGTTGAGCCGGCACCCATTCGTCTCCGGCCACCACCATGTCGAATGGCATGTGCGCCTTCAGCAGCTCGCGCACTATCTCTTCGTCGCTCTCGTTCCCTCGGCGGGCGGCGCCAGTGCTGTAGAGCACGGCCACTTCTGCCGCGCATTCCTGGTCGTCGAACAGGAACGGATGCTGTCGGATGAACCGGTAGATGGGGCCGTACTCCTCCGGCGGGCCGTCGTACCAGTGAGTTCCGAGCTGCTCGGTGTAGCACCACTGATGATGTGGCACCATGAAGAACTGACCGAACGCATAGGCCTGAGCGATCCAGGCGCGCACCAGTTCCGGCCGCCGGTTGGCCTTGATGAAGGCCCAGTCCTGTCCGCTGGCGGTGGCGGACAAGGGCCGGTCCAGCGCCGCGGCGAGGTTGTAGGCCACGACCGGGTTGACATTGGCCTCGTCCAGGCCGCTTGCCGCCTCCTGCCCCACTTCAGCCGTGAACTGCGTCAGCACTCGGTAGTCGGTCATCTGGGCGGTGTCCGGCAGGCCCGCGTTCGCGGCGAACATGAGCGGCCGGCCCGCCGTCTTCTCCGCCAGCTCCCGCAGTTCGGCCATCAGCCCCTCTGCAGCGCGGAACTGGTAGACCTGGTACTCGTCCCCCAGCGGCGCCTCGGAGGCGTGCCGACCGGGGTGCGCCTCCAGCCACTGTCGCACGAAGTCTCGGTAGTTGAATGCGCCAACGTCGCGGATCCCCAGTTCCTGCAGCCGTTCGAGGGGAACGTGCCCGCGCAGATACGCCCTGAAGCCGCTGATGCAGTTGTCGCAGTAACAGCCATCGAGCCAGGAGGTGGCGGACGCCCCCAGGTGATCGTCGATGTGCACACCATCGACCCCACCGCGGGCGGCTAGCACCACCTGATCCCGCAGGAACGTACGGTAGTGCGGGTCATTGGTGCAGAACCAATAGGCCGGATTCTCGTGGTAGGATTGGTCCCACAGCCAGGGCACCCGCAGTCGCTCTCCCCGCGGGGTGAGGCAGATGGCCTGCTTCCACTCTGGACACTGCTGCATGAACAGCCCGAACTCGGTGACCATCCCGACTGACCCGACATACCGCACGCCTATCCCGTGTAGCGGCTCAACGGTCTGCTTGCGGAAACTATCGATATCGGCTTCGTCGCGGGGGCGGTTTCCCCAGCCGATGATGCTGATCGAGAAGGCGCGGCAGACGTCAGGAGAAGCATCGTACATCGAGACCACGTCTGAGTGCTTGAGCACGCGAACCCCCTTCGGCGCCCCTACTCCGACATCAGTGCCGCCTTGAGCGCGCACACCGGGCGATTTCCCTATGCCCCCATGCCCGCATGTGAGTGCGGTCAGAGACAGCACCGCCGCCATCCACAACAGCCGGACGCCGTGGGCGCCTATCCGCACACTCGTTCCTCCTTGGATGACGGGTCAGCAGTGGAGCCAGCCCGGAGTGGGCTGCGAGTCAACTGCCCAATGAGCTAGGTTTACCGAACGTGACCCCACTCCCTGCCTGTGTTGCGCTCTCGGTTTCGGTCCGGGGCGCCCCGCAACTCAGGTGTGCCGCGGCTGAGCTACTCGCTTATCCCGTCCATCCGCAACACCACGCCCAACAGCAATAGCGCCGCGCCGGTACCACCACGTCGCTTCCGGGCGCGGCACTGAAGCCAATCCGCCTGAGGCGGATGCGCCATTTCCGGCGAATTGCGGGGGGATGCCCAGACGTGCGCCGATTCTGACGGGAACACGACTGAGGGGAGGAGATCACACGCGGCCCGTGGGCCCACGTGACGCGCCATTCTCCCCGCCACCCCGCGCGCCACTGAATCCCGGACGGTTCCGACGGCGTCATACCGGCCTCGCCGGCCGAAGAA
>JBEKKD010000473.1:0-3761 GCA_050010895.1 Armatimonadota bacterium | reverse complement strand
GAACTCCGGACGCGGTCGAGAAGTCCAACATATACGACACGGCCGGAATGTGTAGGCGCGTTCGTCTGCGCCAGGTGTCAGGATGAGTTTCCAGCTACTCACGCTGATGACGTGCGCCGCGGGGATGGCGCTGGTGGGGTTGGTGTACAACGCCGCCTCAGTCCACTTCATGGTGGCGGCGCTGATCGGCGTCATGCTCGTCAGCTATGCCAGTTCTCGCCTGTCGGCGCGCGCGTTGGGCTGGCGGCGAGAGGTGGCGGACCGCGTCTTCGAAAACGAACCGCTCACGGTGATGGCGGAGTTGAGCAACCGGGGTCGGATTCCTCGATTCCTGATCACCGTCGTCGATACTCTCCCCGAGTACATGCGAGCGGAGCAGACGCCGGAGTTCGTGCTGCCGGCGCTGTGGCCGGGTGAGACGGTGAAGCTGGCCTACCAGGCGTACGCGGTGAAGCGCGGCGTCTACACCGTCGGTCCCCTGAAGGTTTCGGTGTCCGATCCCTTCGGCATCTTCCAGCGCTTCGTTCCATTCCATGCCACCGGTGAGGCGATCGTCTTCCCGCAGCCGGTGCAGCTGACTGAGCTGGAGACCTCGGACGCGGTCTCGGATCCTGCGCAGACGGGAGGAGAGCGCTCCCAGGCGTCGGAGTCGGGGATGGAGTTCTACGGCATCCGCGACTATCAGCCTGGGGACGAGTTACGCCGGATTCACTGGCCGGCGACCGCGCATCACAACCAGCTCACCGTCATCGAGTTCGAGCGGGGCGCTTCGCGGAGCCTCACCATCATCCTCGACGTGATGAAGGGAACCGAGTTCGGCGCGGGCGTGGACACGACGCTGGAGGTGGGCGTGCGCGCGGCGGCGTCGCTGGTGCACTGGGCGCTGGAGCACCACGGCTATGCCTCGCTCGCGTTCGCGTCATCCACGGGCATGCACTGGCTGGAGCTGGAGCGGTTGGACCAGGAGTATGAGGCGCTGGAGCATCTGGCGAGGGTGAAGGCGGACGGGAGCGTGCCGGTGTCGGAGGTGCTGGACTGGGTGGGTCCCCGCATCCCGACAGGGGGCGCGGCCTGCGTCATCACCTCGGCGCCGGACGGGAAGCTGGCGGGGTCGATCAGGATGCTGCGGGACCAGCAGATTCGGGTCGCGGCGGCGCTGGTGGATCCGATCAGCTTCGACCCCCGGGCCGCTCGTCATGCCAGCGCGAGCGATCTCGAGATAGCGGGCGCCACGACGGTGGTGATCAGGCAGGGCGACAATCTGCAGAGCGTTCTGAGCGGCGGATTGATCATATCGTGATCGGGTAGGTGGCCACGCCGTCTCGCACAGGTTACCGAAGGGGCTTCGGCACTGAAGTACCGAAGCAACGAGCAGAGGCGAGGAGTCGAAGAGTCGGAGAACGGCGTGAGGCGCGATCGAGGGGCGTGCCCATTGTTGGCGCGGCGGTAGGATATGCAAGCAGTCGATGCGACCAAGCGAACGGATCGGGTAACGGTTCTCGACGAGGTGGTGCTGTACGCTGCCGCGGGGACCGCGCTCGGCATGGCCCCGTTCACTGCGGGGGCCGGCGGCGGCAGCGTTCAGATAGCCGTGGTCGGGTTCGCGCTGGTGATCGCGGGCGCGCTGGTGAGCTGGCGGATACGCGAGAGGGGATGGGGAGCGATCCTGATCGGCGCGCCGCTGGGGCTGGCGGCGGCGGCGGCGTTCAACCTGCTCGTCGAGCGCGAGCTGTCGATGGACGAGAGCGGGCTGATGACGGCGCAGGGGGAGCTCGGCCTGATGCTGGCGCTGCGCATGGCCATCCTGCCGATCATCCTCAGTTTCGTGCTGGTCAAGCACGATATTATCGCGTTCGCGCTGGTGCCCGCACTGGCAACCTTCGGTCTGGTCGGGGGTCAGGGAGACACGCTCACGGTCGCGCTCTGCTTTGCCGTATTCCTGCCGATGGCTCTGATCGCGCTCGGGAATGGGGTGCTGCTCGCCGGCCTCATCCGCGCCGGCGGTCGAGAGGAGTCGCACTCATCCGGGCCGCAGGGCGCGTACTGGCGGTTGGGGAACTGGCGGCGGCGGCATTGGGCGGCGTTGATGGCGATGATCGGGCTCGTCGTCGTCATCGCCTACGCGCTCTTCTTCCCCATCGCGTACTACGTCAATAAGTACCGATGGCAAGTGCTCACGCGGATGGCCGTCGGGTCGATCGGGCAGCGTCCGATGGGCCCGATGATGGGAGCGCGGGAACGGATCGGAAGCGTGTTGCCGGTGGGACGGGGACCGATTTCGCCGAGCAGGACGCCGATGCTGACCGTCTGGGGCCAGCCCGAGCCACTGTGGCGGGGGCAGGTATTCGACTACTTCACCGGCCAGACGTGGATGCGGTCGGAGCTGGCGCCGGAGGGGGAGCAGTCCGCTCCGGCGGAGGCCGCCGCGCTGCCCCCGCCGATCGCTCGCGGAGCCGATCGGGGGACGCTCGACATTTCGGCGGAATTCCCTCCGCAGCCGGCCACACGCCCGGAGTCCCACCTGGTGCGGGTCGAGTCAGGGCTGGCGGCCGTGTTCTTCAGCCCGGGGCAGATCGAGCGCCTGACCGGCCGCGACGTGCAGGACCGCTCTCCGCTTCGCATCGATGCCTATGGCTGCGTGGAGGCCCCGGAGCAGCAGTGGCGGAACGGCAGCTACTATGAGGTCGTCTCCACGCCGCTGGAGATCCGCGGGAGCCCGTCTCAGACCGAACGAGCGATGCCGGTCACCGAGCTTCCCCGCAGCTATCTCACCCTGCCGTCGAGATCTGCCCGGCTCGCTGATCTCGCGCGCGAGGTGGCCGGGAACGAGCCATCGCCGGAGCGCAAGCTGATGGCTCTGATCGGCTACCTGCAGCGGAACTACTTCTACACGCTCGACCCTCCGCCGACTCCCCCCGGCCGGGACGCGGCCGACTACTTCCTGTTCGAGAGCAGGCGCGGGTACTGCGATCTCTTTGCCACCGCGCTCGCGCTGATGGGCAGAGCGGTCGGCATCCCGACGCGGGTAGCGGACGGCTTCGCGTACGGATCGGACGAGCCGGAGGGACAGGTTCTCCATCCCCGGCCGGACAATCCGACGGGCGCGCCGGAGCCGAACTACCAGATGACCGAGGCCGACGGCCACGTCTGGGTGGAGGCCTACGTCGAGCCGTGGGGATGGGTGTCCGTCGATGCCACCCCTGCGTCAGGCAAGTCGCCGATCTCTCCGCTGCGGAGCGCGGCGCTGCAGACGCAGATTCTGTTTCACGAGCACCCTTCGGTGCCATTCGCCGGGGCGGCGCTGTTGATCGCCCTGGGAATCTGGTTCTGGCTGCAGATACGGGCGATGCAGGTAGAGATCCCGCGGTTCGCGGAGGGAGGAATTCAGCCCTCGGAGGCGCGATACGGCGTGATCCGCGCCTACGGGCAGTTGCTGCTGGCGCTGCGCCGTCTGGGCCAGGCGCGCCGCCCATCGCAGACACCGCTGGAGTACCTCGATCAGCTTCGCGCGCTGGCGGGGCAGCGGCCTGTGGCACCGGCCTCCGACGTGATCCTCCCCAAACCGAAGCGGCGCCGGGGCAGGCGCGGCGCGGGCACCCCTCGCCTGCTCCCTCTGCAGTCCGCGCTGCCGGCGATCGCCGCTGTCACCGATCTGTTCCTGCTGGCGCGATACAGCCCGGCGGCGGTGACGGAGGAGACCGCGGCGAGCGCGGCGCAGCAGGCGCAGGCGGCGCGGCGGGCGCTGCGGTGATGGAAGCCCA
>JBEKKD010000472.1:0-3764 GCA_050010895.1 Armatimonadota bacterium | reverse complement strand
TGCCAAACCGTCCACCGCGTCAATGAGGCGGGCCCGTACATGCTCCTGGAGGCATTCGCCGCAGGGATAGCGAATCACATACTCGCCTCCTTCGCGGTCCGCCAAGTCACGGTGCGTGTGCGCAAGCCCCACCCGCCGGTCGGCGCCCTGGTCGAAGCCGCCGAAGTCGAGATCACTCGCTCTCGCTGAACACGTTGCGTCGATACTTCAGCGGCGCCGCTGAGGCTGCGGCGTTGCTTCGCAGCCGCCGCTGAGGCTGCGCCGCCGGCCGGAGTGCCGACGCCGCAATATTGTCATTTGTGGTGTTTGTGGTGTTTCGGGGCTTCAGTCCCGAAACCATCTATGGCTTGGTGTTGAAACCGTCCGTGGCTTCGGTACTTCGTTGCTTCGGTACTTCAGCGGCGCCGTCGGCTGCGCCGCCGGCCGGAGTGCCGACGCCGTTGATCTTGGAGATCACATGCCAGCTTTCGAACCGAGCATCGGCCTCGAAGTTCACGCCGAACTGAACACGAAAACCAAGGTCTTCTGCGGCTGCGCGACCGCCGTCGGCGCCTCTCCGAACGCCCAGGTTTGCCCCGTCTGCCTCGGCTTTCCGGGCGTCCTGCCCGTGCTCAACCGTACCGTCGTCGAGTACGGACTCAAGCTCGCGCTCGCGCTCAACTGTGAGATCACTCGTCCCAGCATCTTCGAGCGCAAGGGATACTACTATCCCGACCTGCCCAAGAACTTCCAGATCTCGCAGAAGCGCGCCCCTCTGGGCCGCAACGGCTACATCGACCTCGCTGCGAACGGCCGCACGACCCGCGTTCGCATCTCCGACGTTCACATCGAAGAGGACGCGGCGAAGCTGCTCCACCCCGGCGATAGCCCCAGCGAAACCCTCGTGGACTTCAACCGCTCCGGTATTCCCCTCCTGGAGATCGTCAGCGAACCCGATATGCACTCCGCCGCGGAGGCGGAGGCCTACATGAGCGCCATCCGCAGCGCGCTCCTCTACCTGGGCATCTCCGAAGCTCGCATGGAGCAGGGCCAGGTGCGATTCGAGGCCAGCATCTCCATCCGACCGGTGGGCGCCGAAGAGCTGGGTACGCGCGTCGAGATCAAGAACCTCAACAGCTTCCGCGCCGTCTCCGGCGCCATCGACTACGAGATCAGACGCCAGACTCGCGCGCTCCAGAACGACCAGACCATCGGCCAGGAGACTCGCCTCTGGGATGACGAGCGCCAGGTCACTGAGCCCATGCGCCGCAAAGAAACCGCGATGGATTACCGCTACTTCCCGGAGCCCGACCTCGCGCCTTTGGTGATCGACGACGACTGGATCGCGCGCATCCGTGCCGCGCTCCCCGAGCTTGCTGCTGCTCGCAGCGAACGCTTCATGGAGCAGTACGCGCTCTCCGCCTATGATGCCGGCATCCTCACCGAGGACAGGGCCCTCGCCGATTTCTTCGAAGATACCGTGAGTGCCGGCGCGCCTCCAAAAGCCGCCGCCAACTGGATCAGCGTCGAGCTCCTGCGCCTTCTCAATGACCGCCAGATCGCCATCTCCGACGCGAAGATCGCCCCTCGGAACCTCGCCGAGCTCATTGCCATGGTAGAGACAGGCGCGGTGAGCGCCCTCGCCGCGAAGACCGTCTTCGCTCACCTCTTCGAGAAGGGCGGCGCGCCCGCCGACGCGGTGGCCGAACTCGGCCTCGCCCAGATCAGCGACGAAGCCCAACTCGCCGCCGCGGTCGACGAAGTCATCGCCGAGAACCCCGACGCCGTCGCCAACTTCAAAGCCGGAAACGAGAAATCCATCGGCTTCCTCGTCGGCCAGGTCATGCGCAAGAGCGCCAAACGCGCCAATCCCCAACTCGTCAACAAGCTGCTCAAGGACAGGCTGAAGTAAGACAGTGGAGGGGGCTATAGCTTGCGCTCTGCGCAGGCCGTAACCCGCATTCGTCCCGCCAGATGCGACCCCTCCGCCTCTTCGACTTCTCGACTCATCGACTCCTCGCCATGCTATAATCTCCCTGCTTCCATACCGAGGACGTACCCCAAAGTAATCGGCCCACCGGCATCGCTGGTGGGCCGAGCGCTTCCGTATCGTGCGAGGCCGCTATTTCCCCGTCGGCTTCGCGATTCTCCCGGACCATACCGGCGTCCCGTCCTCATTGCGCAGCCTGACGTGCCGCTTTCCCGACGTGAAATCACTGACCATCAACGCCAGCTTCCCATTCACCGGCACCAGCGATCCTTCGAGCTTCACCATGTCCCCCGGCTTCAGCGAGAGGTTGGCCTGCTCGACGAACCAGCTCGGGCCGACGTGGGCCCGCACCCGCTGCTGTTGTGTCGTGCGAATGGTCGCCATCAGTCCCTCGCCCATGTCGCTCATGGGCGCGCCAACGTCCACTCTCTCGACCCAGCCATCGACCGTGCGCACTCGCCCTCGGTCATACAGCTTCCCATAGGCAGACCCGGGCCCCCAGCCATCCCAGTTCTGCCATCCGCCCGCCCAGGCCGGCCGTCCCTGCTCGGTGCGCATGCGCGCGCGCTCCGCGTTCCGCTCGACCTCCGAAGCGAGCATCACCTCTTCACCCTTCCACTGCGCCCGTGAGCCCTTCACCGTAATCTGCTGGCCGGATCGCAGGCCCGGTAGGCTCTTTTCGACGTACCAGTACGGGCCCAGATGAACGCGCCGCTCCTTCCCTGCCTCCTGCCCCTTCAGCCGCACCACGATGCCGGTGCCCATGTCGCGCTGGCCGGGCATCACGCCCTCGATCCCCGCGACCTCTCCCGAGATCCCCTCCGATTCCGCGCCGGTCCAGCCCGCGGCATAGCGCCCGAAATCCGAGCGATCGGCGCCCGCCCACACCGGAACCCCCTCGTCCGTCCGGAACACGTAGCTCGATCCGCTCCATGTCAGCTCGCGCGCCAACACCGCACCCTTGTTAGTCGCGTGCGGCGCGCCGATGACTTCGACCGCATCCCCGGCCTTCAGATCCAGGCCAAGCTCATCGCGGTACCACGGCGGCCCCAGCGCCACCCGGCGCGTCTCGCCGTTCTCCAGCTTCACCGTGATGGCGTCTTCCAGCCCGGCGCCCTTGCTCTGCACCGGCTCGTCCGCGACAACCCCACTCAGCGTGATCTCCTCGGCGCGCTGATACTGCCATCGCTCCGGCCCGACGGGAGGACGATCCACGGACCCGGCCGGTCGACTCGGCGAGCTACCTGTCCCGGTGCGGACCTCGGAGAATCCCCGCGCGCCCGATCCCTGCTGTCCACCGCCGCGCTGAGCGCCGCCTCCGCCCACGCCTCCGCCGCCACCCATGCCTCCGCCGCCCCGGCCGCCCGCGCTCGCCTGCCCCGCTGTCAGCGCGATCACCGCCAGCACGACCACCGCCATCATGCCTGCCCGCTTCATCTCAGGCCTCCCTGTCTGCTGTCTGCCCAACTGCTGCGCTATTAGACGACGCTGCAGGTCGTTTTGTGCCGCGATCCGGACGCAGTATACTCCGCCACCGGCTCGCGGCACAGGTCCCGGACCCCTCTGCGACCGCCCGGCCACGAGAAAAATCGGGACCCGCCGTAACGCAAGCGGGTCCCGAGTTCGTTCGAAGGTGACTTGCCATCTGAGGCGGTGTCACCAGGAGCGTCTCCGTATTGCAGTGAGACGGCAATACGAGCAGACGCCCGCCTTACCGTGACACGGTGGTGCCTCTCTAAGGCACGCCACCTCCGGGTCTATGTAACATAGGACACCACCTCCTTTCTCTACCAGC
>JBEKKD010000471.1:0-3787 GCA_050010895.1 Armatimonadota bacterium | reverse complement strand
CTTCTGCGCAGCCACGACCGCTTCCCCAACGGGTTCGTGGACCTCATCTACCTCGATCCGCCATTCAATAGCAGTCAGGACTACAACGTCCTTTTCAAGGAGCGGGACGGCACCCGCTCCACCGCCCCAGGTGATCCAGGGCATCTTGGCGAACTGCTGGAGCAGCACGAGGAGATGAACCAGCAATGTTGGTGAACGCTGGCAGGCCGCGGCAGTGGAAGAAAGACATCGCCGCGTCCGTCGACTTCTTCAACGCCTGGTTCATGGAGTTTGCTCCCGCGGCCTACCAACAGACACGGGTACAGGCAACCGAGTCTGTCCTCCACGCGTTCGCGATCACATTCGACCTCCGTGAGATCCGAGCTGACACGCTACGCGATCACCCTGAGGTCATCGCCACTCTGCGGATGAGCACATGCCCTCCGCTCGCGCAGGGCCGCCTCGCAGGCCTCGCCTATGTCAACAAAACACTCATCGCGAAGATGGAGACAGGCAGACTTCCTCCGCGCATGCTCGCGACCGCACTTCACGAGTACCTGGAGCGCATGTCCGACATCCTCCAACGACTGTCGGATCGAGACCTGCTACCTTGGCTTGCGGAGAAAGCGGGGCCCAATGCTGCCGACCGGCTCCGCGCTGCGACCGTCATCGCTGACCGGTTGTGCGGGTCCGTCGCTGACCCTATCATCAGGAACGCTCAGGAGCGCCGACAGCTATCGCTCATCGGCCAGCTTCTGGAGGCGAGAGGCTACCGGAGAAAAGCTCCGACCGGCGGCGCGCCTCTGAACCGGATGGATGCCGGCACCTTCGCGTTCCGGGTGAACCTTCCGGTCGGTGGGAAACGGCAGGTCAACATACCGGTTGATGTTGTAGTGCAGCCGAAGAGGCGGCGCCGGAGCGGCTTCCCAATCCTCATTGAGGCTAAGTCGGCAGGCGACTTCACGAACGTGAACAAGAGGCGGAAGGAGGAAGCCACCAAAATGCGCCAGTTGCGCGATGCCTATGGTACCAACATAAGCTATGTGCTGTTCCTCTGCGGCTACTTTGACACAGGGTATCTTGGATATGAGGCCGCCGAGGGCATTGACTGGGTATGGGAACACAGGATAGACGATCTACTGCGCTTGGGGATATGACACCACGCCGCGATATCGAGCGACTGGAGTCGATTCGTATCCGTCTGCAAGAGGAACTGGATGGTAGCAGGACCGCTGCAGAGCGGAATCGGCTCGGGCAGTTTGCTACGCCGCGGGTGCTTGCCCGTGATATGCTCCGCTATGCCCGGCTGCTGTGGCGCGCAAGGCCGGACCACGTCCGATTCCTGGACCCGGCCGTGGGCACAGGATCGTTCTTCTCCGCGCTGGTCGAGGCTTTTCCAGGCGCGGCGCTGGAGTCGGCCGTGGGTATCGAGGTAGACTGCCAGTATGCGGAGACCGCACGAAGCCTCTGGGCCGGCCTCGGGCTTCAGGTTGTAACAGGCGATTTCACTGCCCTTCCCGTCCCTAGTACGGAGTCACTGGCGAATTTGGTCGTCGCCAACCCTCCTTACGTTCGCCACCATCACCTTAGCCCGGCCAGGAAGCGGGAGCTGAAGGCACTCAGCGCCGAGGTGCTGGGCGCGCAGATGAATGGACTTGCAGGCCTCTACTGCTACTTCATCCTGCTGGCGCACAGGTGGTTAGCGCAGGGCGGAATCGGCGTCTGGCTCATCCCGTCGGAGTTCATGGACGTGAACTACGGTTCGGCTGTCAAACGGTACCTCACCGACAAGGTGACTCTGATCCGCGTGCACCGTTTCGACCCTCGGGACGTGCAGTTCGAGGATGCCTTGGTCTCGTCGTCGATCGTGGTCTTCCGCAAAGCGCCGCCAAGGGAGAACCACAAAGCATTGTTTTCATCCGGTGGCTCGTTGCTCAGCCCCGGCCGTCGGGTTCGGATTTCGCTAACGCGCCTGCGCTGCGAGCGGAGGTGGTCGAATCTGGATACCGACTCAGGCGGCGGGGGTTCTGCAGACGCGGTCGCAAACCTGGCATCGCTCTTCACGATCAGGCGGGGGATCGCCACCGGGGCGAACAGCTTTTTCATCATGAAGCGCGACCAGGCCGAACGGCTCGGGATCGACAGGTGCTTCCTGAAACCCGTTCTGCCCAGCCCGCGGCACATGCACGATACTATCATCGACTCAGACGAAGACGGGTACCCGTTGATCGAGAAGCAGCTTGCTCTCATCGACTCCGGCTTGCCGGAACACGAGATCAAGATGGTCTGCCCGCCTCTCTATGAGTACCTTCAAAGCGGCAAGCAGGCAGGCATACGCGATTCTTATCTGATCGCCAAGCGGACCCCCTGGTACGAGCAAGAGAAGCGGCCGCCGGCCCCATTCTTGTGCACTTACATGGGCCGGAGCACCGGAGGACGTAACCCGTTCAGGTTCATCTGGAACCGCTCCAAGGCGACTGCCACGAACGTATACCTATTGCTCTACCCGAAAGGGGACCTCGCGGCAGCCCTTTCTCGTGACCCGACGCTTGCGAAGGCCGTGTTCGAGGCGCTCCAGGGAATCACGGCCGAGGAGTTCCTCGGTCAGTGCCGAGTATACGGCGGCGGACTCCACAAAGCAGAACCTGCCGAATTGGGTCGGGTGCCAGCTACTCGCCTCGTCAACACGCTCGGACTCGACCCGCCGCGTCAGCCGAGGCAGCCAGCCCTGTTCTAGGGTGCACTCGTCGGTAGCTCCTGTTGCTTCGGTCGCTTGCTGCCGAAGATCCCTGCACGAACGCCGCCGGCCTGTCCGCCGAACCCTGTCCGTCTCCCCGCGCCCCACCCTCGCCAAGCACCATCCCAGTGGCATGGGCGTCCCGCCCGTGGCTCAGCGCTGCGCAGTAGCGCTGAGGTGCCGTTACGCGTTGCGTCGGTGCTCTAGCCCCGACGCCCCTCCGTTCTTTCTGCTCCCACCCCGCGCATTCCCCAGGCCAGTGGCGTGGGTTTGCCGCTCGGCCGCGAGCGGTAACCCGCGTTCGCCCCGCAAGGGGCGACTGCGGGAGCCGGGCCTGTCCTGAGCGCAGTCGAAGGATCCTCCCGGCGACTCCTGCCGTTCCCTCGCCTTTTCGACTCTTCGCTCTTGCCGTTCCGGCGGCGCAGCCGCCGAATCCGCGTGAATCAGAGCCTGCCCTGAGCGAAGTCGAAGGGTCCATCGGCGGACGGCCTTGCCGTTTTCCGCCCCAACTTTCTTTTCGCCCCTCCCTGCCACCCCTTACACGCGCATCGCGACACATCGCGACACGCGCACACCCCTCCTAGCCCCTCCTGACCCCCTCCAAGCCCCAAATCGCCCATCCCCCAAACCGCGCATCCCGCGAAGAACGCCCATCTCGCGCTCGTTTTCCCGCCAGACCGCGTTTTTCACCCCCCTCCACGGTAAGCCTGGAGCCTCCTGGGGCAAATCCGAAATCGGCCCGTCACGCAAATGACCCCATTTTAGCTTGCTTATTGACAATGCAATCGCTTGCTTGCTTACTCGATTCCCTCTCAGCGCCCATACAACCGCCCTCCCAACCCCCTCCTCCAGCCCCCCTCTCGATTCCACATAAGTACAAACTTAGGCCAGCCTAAAAATGTTCCACGTGGAACATACGCGGCTTTTCGCGAAATTCGCCCTTTTCACCCCGAAATTCGCGACGCAAATTCGCGAATTTCTCCCCACAACATACCCCATCTGCCCTACAAGCCTTGCGCTCCCTACACCGATGCGCGGCCGCGTTTCTGCTCCGCTGCGCGCCCGCCGACG
>JBEKKD010000470.1:0-3787 GCA_050010895.1 Armatimonadota bacterium | reverse complement strand
GGTGATGCATCGCATCGCAGAACAGGCAGGAGCGTTCGTGGCCGCGCCGCCCGGCCAGCAGTTGGACATGAGCGGCGAGTTTGCCAGCATCCACGGTCTCAGATACGCCGACTACACCCTCAGGCTGCCTCCCGGGAGGTCCCGAATCGTCGATCCGTTCACCGATGCCATCCTGTCCGACGGCGTGAGGGAGTACAGGCTGAGGATCGACCCGTGGAAGACGTACTGGCTCCTCTTCGAGTAGCCGCCCGTGCAGGTCCGGCGCCGGTAGATGAGACTCCTCCGGTGATGGCTGCGGGCAAGCTCCTGCGCGGAGCCGAAAACGGTGGTATGGCCGGCGAGCGCCAGCCATCCTACCGGCCATGGCGCTGGCCACGCCCCCACATCCCCCAGGGAGACTGCTACTTGCGGAACCTGCGTCCAGTAACCGGCATTATCGGACGCGCGTCCAGTCCTCGGATGGCAGGCGGCTACGGGACGCGGTCGGCCTAGACACGCCCACAACGCTTTCAGGACGGTCTCACAGGCGCTCGACACACGCACCTGATAGCAGCCGGAAACCAGAGGTGAAGGGAAGCCGCTGCCGTGAGCGGGAAGGAACGCGTCTTCTGGGGCAGGAGAACGGCCTGTTGCCACCCGCAGGGGCCTGGGCGCTCAGGAGCAGTTCGAAGTCGGACAAATCCCGCGCTCTCTCCTCCGCTGGCGGCGGGAAACCAGGACTGAAACAGAAAGCTCTCATCTTGGGGAAGGCAGAGCGAGTTGATATGGGGAATTCCGGTTGACGAGGATCCCGATGACGAGGCTTCTCCCTGCCCTGGCAGTGATTGCCGCCTGCTGGCCGACGCCGGCCGGCGAAGGCGCCCGACTGCCGGCCACGGCTTCGGCCCTGCGATCGGCGCCGGGCTATGGGCCGGAGCTGGCCGTGGACGGCGACGAGAACACCCTCTGGCTCGCCAGCCTGAAGCCGGACAGCGCAAACAACCGGGTATGGTTTCAGCTCGACCTGGGGAGCGTGAAGCCGATCGCGCGGCTGCACTGGATCGCCGCCCAGGGGACGCCGTATCCCGCGTCCGCACCCGCCGAGTACCGGGTTCTGCTCTCGGACGACGGCGCCCGGTGGAAGGCGGCGGCCGCCTCCCCGCCGGGGGCTGGCGTCCAGACGCACAGCAGCGTGCTCCTCAACGCCGACGCGCGCTACGTCCGGCTGGAGACCACGAAGATCAACGACGGCACCGGCTGGGCCCTCGGCATCAAGGAGATCTGGGTCACCGGCGGCCGCGACGCCTCGGCGGTGGCAGAAGGGTTCCGCCCGCGCTGCCAGGCCCGCGACGGCGCCATCCGCCTCACCTGGCAGACGCCGACTTCGGTCCACCCGGGAACGTTCCGCCTCTATCGCGTGGACGAACCCGGTGCGAAAGGCGACCGGCCGCTGGCGACGCTGCGCGCAGGGCGGAACGAGTACCTGGATCGGGTTCCGAACTGGACGCCGCGCTACTACTGGCTCGAAGCGGTGGATGCAGGCGGCCGGGTGCTCCTCACGTCGGAGCCGGCGGCGGCGTTCGCCCGGCCGCCCGATACCGCGACCGCGCCCATCGAAACCTTCGCGTTCTGGTACGAGACCTACAAGCCCAGCACGGATCCCGATGCCAGCCTGAAGCACCTCGGCGACGCCGCCTTCGTGGTCGGGCCCGGCGCCGGCGCCGCGGCGGATCTCGCCGCCAACGGCAAGGGCGTGCTCCCCTACGTGACCTTCTACCAGACGTCCGGCTGGGCCCGCACCTTCCCCGCGACGGCCGACCCACAGCAAGTGGCGAAAGAGATCGCCCCGGTCGCCTTCTACCACAAGGGCCTGCACTTCCCAGGCAGCCCGCCGGGCTATGCGCCGAGCGTCTTTTGTCGCCCGGACAACGTGGAGTACAACGCGGGGTCCATCCTCTACACGGCCTGCCCCAACAGCGCTCGGCTCCGCGAGCTGGTGCTCGCCCACGTCCGCAGCCAACTGGACGGCGGCGTGCTCGGGTTCTTCGTGGACAACGGCTACGAGGACGACGTGGCCGCCGGCAGCGTGTGTGAATCCAGGGCCCACCAGCACTACTACGGCGAGCAGCTCACCGGCGCCGACGCCTTCCTCGGCCTGGTGATGGAGGTGACGTGCGAGGTGAAGCGGCGCCACCCGAATGGCGTGGTGATGATCAACGGCGGGGTGCCGGCGGATGCGAGCTTCTACGGCCTGAGCCTCGGCGATGTCTGCGACGGGCTGCTCTGGGAGTCCTACCTGCGCAGCTCCTACAGCACGCCGAAGGAGCACGTCTACGATTGGCAGGACGTCTACCGGAGCAGCGTGGAGCTGGAGAAGGGCTGGACCGCCTCGCCGCCGCGGCGCATGTTCGTGCTCTCGTACCCGTGGGACCGCGCCGAAGCCTTCTTCTGTTACGCCTCCGCCAAGCTGTGTGCGCTCCCCTGGTCGGCCTGCCTCGGCATCAGCGACCCGAACCACCTCCACTTCGGCGGGCACTTCGGCACGTACCCGGAGCTGGTGGATCTGCGCCTCGGCCGCCCGGTCGAACCGGCGCAGTATGGCGGCGCCAGGCATGGCGAAGTCTACAGCCGGGAGTACGACCGCGGCTTGGTGGTCGTGAATCCGACCCAAAGCGACCAGGACGCCGCGGTGCCCTTCGGCAAGACCCGGCGCTACCGCGAGGTTTTCACCGGGCAGGAGGGCGAAGGCGACACCGCCGCCGCGAAGCTCCCTCCGGAGAGCGGGCGCGTGTACTTGTGGCGCTGAGCGCGCTGACGCTGCCGGCTCGGCTGAGCCGTGAGGTAGGCGTGCGGCGCACATTCGTGATGAGCGACGTGTTTCCGCACGCCCGTAGTGTCGCTATAGAAGCGGCGTCAAGTCCTCATCGATGCCTCCGGTCCTCACGTCACGGGTGTTCTCCGCGAGCCGCAAGGGCGGAACCCCCTTTCTGGTGGAGCCCGCCGCGGCTCGCCCGGTGGCGCCTCTTCGCGCGGCTGGTTTCTCGCGAATTCGCTATCGGCGCTCGCAGGCGCATCTTATCGTTGCGGATGGGGAGCCTCCCAATTCAGAAAGGAGCCGTCTGCGCGGCTAGACCATTACCGGGGAGTGCTCCCGCAACCGGGGCGAATGCCAGCCGCCCGTGATCAGGCCGTCACCTTCATCTTCTCCTCCGGTGCGAGCTCCCGCCACGGCTGGCGCCGCTGCCGCGAGGCCGTCCCCCCCTGGCCAGGGGCTTCCTGTGGCACCGGCTGCGCGTGGAGAAGGAGGCACCGTCGTCGCGGGTCCCGACCGCTGCCCCCGGACCCGCCGGCCCGGTTCTCGCCGGGCTCTTCGTAGCGGAGACGCGCGGTTGCCAGCCTGAACCCACGTCCGATATCGGTGATTATCGGACGTGGATTCGGGCCAGCGAGGGGCACCAGTGAAGCGCCGCACCCAGACCACCACCTCGCTGCCAACCGCGGCACGAAGCCGACCTCGTGCACCCTTCCTCAGCGATCTGGAGCTGCCGGCGTAGATCCGGCCGACGCGGCGCCGCACGCGGCCCAGGCAGAACGCCTCCGGCCGCCTCCTGTGGCATACCAGCGCGGCCTACAGACCACCTCATCGGGCCGTCCGCTCACCATCTGCACGAGCTCGCGGCCCTGCACCTAGCCTGTATTATGCATGAGAGAAGAGGGGGAAAAAGGGGAAACGCCTCTGGAGCGCGAAGGATGCGGGTATGACGCCAAATCCTGCATCGCAGCCAGAGGCATTCCCATGACAGACTGT
>JBEKKD010000469.1:0-3791 GCA_050010895.1 Armatimonadota bacterium | reverse complement strand
GCGCATGATCGAGGCAAGGCGCACGGAGGGGCGCATGTAATCGGAGAAGATGAGGAAGGTGCCGCAGTAGGGGATGAAACCCCCGTGAAGGCTCATGCCATTGCACATGCCGCCCATGGCATGCTCTCGAACGCCGAAGTGAAGATTACGGCCGTGATAGCTCCCGCGAGCCAGTTGCTGTTCGTTCTTGATGAGGGTCTTGGTGGACGGATGCAGGTCGGCCGATCCCCCTGCCAGCCCAGGGAGCTCGGCGCTCAGCACTTGCAGCACATCACCGGAGGCATTCCTGGTAGCGACCTCTTTGCCGGCCTCGAACTTCGGCAGCCGGGTCATCAGGCCGTCCGGCACCCGCCGGCTCATCTGCATATCCCACCGGGCGGCGAGGTCCGGGTAGGCCTGCTGCCACTTCGCGAAGCGCTTCTGCCACTTGGCAGCCTCTCGCGCGACGTCCTCCTGCCTCTTGGCGAAAACATCGCGCACAGCCTGTGGGATAAGAAACGTTGGCTCGAGGGGAAGACCGAGTGCCTGCTTGGTGAGTTTGACCTCCTCTTCACCCAGCGGCTCGCCGTGCGCTGATGCCGTGTCTTGTTTGTTGGGGCTGCCGAAGCCGATGTGGGTGCGACAGATGATCAGGCTGGGCCTGGCGGTCTCGGCCTGCGCCGCCTTGATCGCCTGTTCCACGGCAGTCCGATCGTGTCCGTTTACCTTCACGACGTGCCAATGATAGGCCTCGAATCGCCCTTCGACATCTTCCGTGAAAGCGAGTTCGGTGTCGCCCTCGATGCTGATGTGGTTGTCATCGTAGAGGTAGATCAGCTTGCCGAGACCGAGATGTCCGGCGAGAGAAGCGGCCTCAGAGGCAATACCCTCCATGAGATCGCCGTCGCTCACGATCGCGTAGGTGTGATGGTCGACGATCTCCTGGCCGTCCACGTTGAAGTGGGCCGCGAGCATCCGTTCGGCCAGAGCCATGCCCACGCCATTCGCGAACCCCTGGCCGAGCGGGCCCGTCGTGGTCTCGATGCCCAGTTCCGGACGAAGCTCCGGGTGCCCCGGGGTGGTGCTGCCCCACTGTCGGAACTGCTTGATGTCGTCGAGCTGAACGCCATAGCCCATGAGATGCATGAGTGAATACAGCAGCATACAGCCGTGACCGGCCGAGAGCACGAAGCGATCGCGATCGGGCCATTTCGGATCTACCGGGGTCTGCCGCATGAACTTCGTGAAGAGCACGTATGCCGCGTCTGCCATGCCCATCGGCATGCCGGGATGGCCGGACTTGGCCTTCTGGGTCGCGTCCATCGCCAGACCGCGTATGATGTTGACGGTGAGCTGATCGAGCGCCTCGCCCTTGAGCTCCCTGCCGTATGTCGCCGGATCCACCGGTTGAAGCTCACTCACAACCATTGCTTTCCTCCGTGCTTCGCTCATCATTCGGACCCGGATGGGATGGGATGCCGGGGTGCTCCTGTTTTCCCGCGCTGACCAGCACAGTCCTGCCTGCGGTCGTGAACATGAGCTTCGGCCCGGCGACGGCAACTCGGCGGCGCAGGCGCTCGTGCGCCTGACGGCGGCCACGGGTGATGAGCGATGGCGCGTCTTCCGGCGTGCTATAATGCATCCATCACAATGTCCGCGCGCGCTGTGCTCACTATCGTTTCGCTACTGGTGACCATCTCCACCGGTTCGCGTCTTGTCTTTGGCGAAACCGAGACGCCAAGATTCGTATGGTGGGAAGCAGAGGCGCCGGCCGCCACCAACTTCCCGGCTCAGTCCGCTTTCTCACCCGCCAACTTTCCTTCGACTCGCCATCTGCTGTCCGGCAACGACTGGTTGAGCATCAGCGGGCCGCGCACGGGAGACGAGGCCTTCGCCAGGTACCAAGTTGACGTTCCCAGCGCTGGCACCTATGGCCTGTGGGCGCGCAAGTTCTGGAAGCACGGCCCGTTCCGGTGGCGGTTTGGTGACGGCGAATGGAGGACGTGCGGCGCAGACGTCGAGCTCGCTGATTCGGTCGATCTCGCTCCGAAGCTCTGCGCGAACTGGGTCTTCCTCGGCATGGTTGCCCTGCCACGAGGGGCGCAAACCTTCGAGATCAGGCTGCTCGCCGAACCGGGGCAGATCCAGACGGCTGCATTCGACTGCTTCGTGCTGACACAGGGGCTGTTCATTCCGAGCGGCAAGCTGAAGCCCGGCGAGCGATACGGCCTGGCTGATGAGGGCTTCTTCCCTTACGAGCCCGGCGTCGATCGGTTCGCCCCAGACGCGCTCATTGACCTGCGACGCCTGAACGAGAACGCCGCGGGCGAAAGCGGATTCGTGCGTCGCAGTGGGTCGGAGTTCGTTCTCGGGAGTGGCAAGCCTGTCCGCTTCTGGGGCGTCAATGTCGGGCGCGCGAACGCGGCCCAGCCGCGGGAGACAATGGACTATCTCGCGCGACGCCTCGCGAAGCTGGGCGTGAATATGGTGCGGTATCACGGCCCGGTGTTCACTGAGAGAGACCGAACCACCGCTGATCCGAAGGTGCTCGACGATTTGTTCTATCTCGTTGCGGCGATGAAGCGCCAAGGGATATATACGACGATCAGCTTCTACTTCCCGCTGTGGTTCGATGTCGGGCCCGATCTGGGCATCCCTGGGTACGAGAACACTGCGAACAAGGCGCCGTTCACGCTGCTCTACTTCGATCCGAGGATGCAGGAGATCTACCGGCAGTGGGCGCGGAGCCTGCTTGCGACGAAGAATCCGTACACCGGGCTGGCGCTCGGGCAAGACCCCGCGGTGGCCATCGTCGAGATCATCAACGAAGACAGCTTCTTCTTCTGGACGTTCAGCAGGGAAAACATCCCGCTGTTCTATTGGCAGCGGCTGGAGCAGCAGTACGCGGACTGGCTAAGGAAGCGCTACGGTTCGCTCGACGCGGCGTTCGCGGCGTGGGGTGCCGAGCGGCTGCCCGAGGATGATCCATCTGCCGGCCGTGCAGGGCTTTATGAGGCCTGGCATATGACGAGCGGCGGGATCAGTGCCGGCGGCGCCGACAAGCGGAGGCGGGTCGGCGATCAGGTGCGCTTTCTCGCAGAGGTCCAGAAGGGCTTCTATGAGAGCACCGTTCGGTACTTCAGACAGGACCTGGGCGCGCGGAACATGATCTCGTGCAGCAACTGGACGGTTTCCGATCCGGCCCTGCTAGACGCGCTGGAACGGTACACGTATACGGCGGGAGATGTGATCGACGCGCACGGCTATTTCGAGGGGCCGCAGGAGGGAGAAGGATCGGGCTACTCGGTCGGTGTCGGACACACCTTCCAGAGCGTGGCCGGCGTCACCTCGCCGGAGCGTCTGCCGCTGCGGTTCGTGCAGGTCGAGGGGTATCCGCAGATCGTGTCGGAGATCGGTTGGACGAACCCGAACCGCTATCGAGCCGACGCGACGTTCCTGGCATCGGCCTACGGTTCACTTCAGGGAATCGGCGGGCTCTACTTCTTCGCGGTCGATGGCAACTTCCTCAGCGATGGCCGGATCGACAAGTTCCCGGCCGGCTGCCCGCTGACGGCCGGCTCGTTTCCCGCGGCCGCCCTGCAGTACCGGCGGGGAGACGTCAAAGAGGCGGGCAATGCCGCCTACGAGGTCGTCAGCGCGGATGATCTGTACTCGCTGAAGGGCTCATCTCTGGCCAGCTCGGCGGCTCTGGACGAGCTGCGGAAGAAGGACGAGGCGCGAGCAGGAGAGGCGTTGGCGCCGTTCGATCCGCTGACGTTCTACGTCGGTCGGGTAGTTCGCGGCTTCGGGCC
>JBEKKD010000468.1:0-3800 GCA_050010895.1 Armatimonadota bacterium | reverse complement strand
CGATCAGTTGATGGAGTACCTGCCGTCCTGCCAGCCGCCGGAGAAGACGGATTTCCTCCACAATGACACTGACGGCATCCGCCAGGGCATGTGGCGAATGCCTACGGTGGGGCTGCATTACGTGCTGACGGGGGACAAGAAGTCCCTCGCGGCCGGCACCGGGTTTCTGGAGATGTTCACGGCGCTGGATCACTGGCAGTTGGGTGAAGAGATGGACGCGGGCATGGGGTCGTCCAACGTGATGGCCGGGTTGGCGATGCTGTACGACTGGCTCTACAACGATCTCGATCCTGCACTCCGGGAGAAGGTGAGGCAGAAGCTGCTGCTGATGGCGCGGCGGCAGTATTACTGGGGGCACCTGATGCTCACCGAATCGGGGCACTACTGGCAGAACGATCCGGCGAACAATCACCGCTGGCATCGCGACGCGGGACTTGGGCTGGCGGTGCTGGCGATCGCGGGCGACGGGCCGGACGATGAGTGGATGTTGGAGAAGACGGCGGATGAGCTGAAGTTCATTCACGACTGGCTGCCGGACGACGGCACCTGTCACGAGTCGCCGGGCTACATGACGTTTGGCGGGCCCTACCTCACGCTGGCGATGGAGGCGGCGGACCGCTCCCTGGGGACGCACTACCTCGATCATCCGTTCTTCAAGAACGCGCCGCTGTTCCGCATGCACACGCTGGCGCCGGGGCTGAAGGACTCGTTCCCCTATGGCGACGCGGAGGGCAGCGGGTTCATGAACAACTACTTCTACGAGTTCACGGGGCACAACAAGCTCGCCGACTTGCAGGCGGGCCTGATGGAGTTCGCGAAGGCCGATGACTACGCCTTCCAGTACGGGTGGACGTCGCTGGTGTGGTTCGATCCGAGCGTCACCGGCGGCTCCATCGAGCGGCTGCCGAAGACGGCGTTGTACCCCGATCTCGGCATCGCGCTCATGCGCGATGGCTGGATGACGGGCGTGGGCGCGATGTTCAAGTGCGGGCCATACGGCGGCAGGGAACTGAACAGGTACCGCAACGAGCGGAATTTCCATTACATCAATGTCGCGCATGACGATCCGGTTGCGAACATGTTCGTGATCTTCAACGACGGGGCGTTTCTCGCAGATGACGATCGCTACTCCCAGCACAAGGAGACGAGTAGCCACAATACGATCCTGGTGGACGGCAAGGGCCAGAAGGGCAGCCGGGGCGAAGAGTGGACGCAGCCGCTCGACGGCGTGGACATGGCGCCTCTGGCCACGGTGGTCTCGTACAAGAGCACGGGCGATGTGGTGATCTCTGAGGGCGAAGCGGGAGCGGCGTACGATGGCCTGACTCGCTATCGCCGCGCGTTCATCTGGGTCGGAGGGCAGTACATCCTGATCCTGGATGACATCCGCGCCGATCACGACGCGCAGCTCACGTGGCTGGTGCAGGGGCCGCAGATCGAAGCGATCGATGCCGGGGCCAGAACATATCGCCTCTTCAAGTCCATGATGGCCGGTTCATGGATCGCGGGTGGAGGCCCCAATCTCGGCTTCCAGATTGCGGGCGACGTCGACTCATCGGTGATCGCCGATTCCACCGCCGATAACAGCGGCAAGTCGCTGGGGTACAAGCAGCTTCAGCTCGCGAAGCACGGTTCGCAGTGGCAGGTGGCGAGTGTGTTCGATCCGTGGCATCGGGGGGTCGGCGTCGCGATGAAGTCTGAGTCCGAGGGCGGCGCGACCGTCACGGTCACCGGGCAGGGGTTCGTTGACACCTGGCAGTGGATCCCGGCGCCGGATAAGGATACGCCGTCGTCGCTGCAGTGCGAGCGCGGCGGGCAGGCGGTGATCACGCTGGGGCCGGAGGACAAGGCGCCGACGGAGGGAGGGCCGGTGGCGCGGTGAGGGGAGGCGGAGGAAACGGCGGAACGCAGATTCCACAGATTGGGCGCAGATTCCGCAGATGCTCTGAATCGCCCCTGGGCTGTGAGCCGTGCAGCGCTGGGTGGAGAGGGCGACGGTGTTAGGTTTCGGGACTGAAGCCCCGAAACACCGGAAAACACCAAATCCCGAAACACCAATCAGAACGACGTGATTCCCGCCCGAGGCGGGCAGGCCTCGCCGCGCTCGGAATGACAGAAGGGCAGCGGCCTCTGCGGGCGAAGCGGGGGGCTATGCCTCCAGCACATCCCAGACTGAAGGTCATCGCGCTCGGGGCGTTGCTTTCCGCGGCTGCGGCGCTGATGGTGTCGCCGATGCTGCTCTACCCGTTCGGACGCGATCAGGGGGTTTTCGCGTGCGGGGCTGATGTGATACGGCGGGGAGGCGCGCTCTACCGGGATTTCTGGGACCTCAAACCCCCGGGGATCTACTACCTCTTTCGGATGAGCTTCATCGCCTTCGGGCGCTCGATGCTCGCGCCCCGGCTGCTCGATCTGTTCTTCTCCTTGGCGACTGCGGCGGGATTGGCGTTGATAGGGAGGCGTCTGTCATCGCTGTGGGCGGGCGTGGCGGCCGGGCTGCTGTTCCTCTCGCGGTATGCTCTCGGCTTCGACTACTGGAACAGCGCGCAGGCGGATGGGTTCGCTTCGCTGCCACTGGCGATGGGGGTGCTGGCGTTGCTGGCGGCGGAGCGCAGGCGAAGCTGGCCCCTGGCGGCGCTGTGCGGCGCGCTGATCGGGGCCGCGATCATCATCAAGTTCACGCTCGGGATCTTCATCCTGCTTCCGCTGGCGGCGCTGGCCGCCGCTCGCGGTGAGCGCCTGGGGCCGCGGCTGGCGAGGGCGGCCGGCTATCTGCTGGGTTGCGCGGCGGTGGTGGGCGCGATAGTGGCTCTGGTCTGGCGGTCGCACGCGCTGGGCGACATGCTGGCGATCATGTTCGCATGGAACGCCCAGTATGCGGCGATCCGGGCTTCGGGCCTCGACACCATCGTCTTCCAAACCTGGCGCTTCTGGTTCGGGCACGACCATGGGGTTCTCAATCTGATCGGGCTGCTGGCGCTGGCAGGGCTGGCCGATCTGATACTTCGGCGGGAGAAAGACCCGACTCGATGGATGCCGGCGGCGTGGGCGGCGGTGATGTTGGCCCAGGTGTACGTCCAGGGCAAGTATTTCGGGTACCACTGGCTGCCGGCGCTGCCGCCGTTCTGCCTGTTGGCAGGCATGGGGGTGGCCGCAGTGTGGGGGCGATTGCGGGAGCGAGTGGAGCCACTGAGCACCGCCAAGTGGGCGGCGGGGGGGGGCGTGGCGGTGCTGCTGCTGGGGCTCGCCGCGGGGTATCGGAGTCAGTTCGACCAGGAGATCGGCGCGGTGACCGGGCGCATATCCCGGACGACGTTCTTCGACAGCTTCCGCGACCGCCAGGACTTCTCGCTGAGCGCCGACCTGCAGGTGGCGCAGTTCCTGAGAGAGCACACGGCGCCTGGGACGCCGGTTTTCATCTGGGGCTTCGAGCCGATCGTGTACTTCCTGGCTGACCGGCCGCCCGCCAGTCGGTTCATCTCGCAGCAGCCGCTGGTGACGCCGTGGTCGCCGCCGCAGTGGCGGGATGAACTGATACGGGACCTGGCGCGGCGCAGGCCTGAGTACATCCTGGTGCTTCATAACGACGTCATGCCGTGGGTGACGACGCGCCCGTATGATTCCGCGGGAGAGCTGGCCTATTTCCCGGGATTGGCCGATGTGCTGGAACGAGACTACCGGCCGGATGTGACGATCGAGGACTTTGAGATTCACCGGAGGAGGTGAGAGGGCGATATGACAACGGAGTGGCGCCCGCGGTCGGACGGCGATTGCCCTACGAGAACGACATGATTCCCGCC
>JBEKKD010000467.1:0-3800 GCA_050010895.1 Armatimonadota bacterium | reverse complement strand
AGACCACCTGCGATCTATCCCGTGACCACTTCGCATCCATGCCGTTTACGCCCGGCAGGACCGCCACGTTCTCTCCAGTCACGTCAGCCGTCACGCAACCGGCCCCCCAGCCATCGCACAGAAGACGGTATCCGTCCGGAGCCCAGCTTGGGTACCACGTAGGGTGAGTCACCGACGGGAGCCACTGGTGAAGGTTGCTGCCGTCGGCGGCCATCAACCACACCTGAAAGCCTGCGTCGCACGTCTTCTGCCCCGCGACTGGGATGGTATGCTGGAAGGCGATCATTCGGCCGTCCGGCGACCACCTCGGATTGCAGTTGACGCCGCTCAGACCCGCCAGCCCAGTGAGGTCGGCGGCACCGCTTCCATCTATGTTCGCCACCCAAACAGCGCCGGTATTGGCATGAAAGAAGCCGCTGTTGGTGCGAACGGAGTAGGTCACCTTCGTGGTATCGGGCGAGATGTCGCCAACGTCAAAGAACGTCGGAGGCACCACCACCACACCCGAGGCGCCGTCCATGAAGTAGCTGAAACCAGCATACGCCTCGGTCCAGCCCACTACGAGCAGCTTGCCCTCAATCGGGAGCCCTGCCGCGCCCGCGGGCATGGGCATCGAGACAGCGGCGGCAAGACAGAAGAGAACCAACAGCGGGGCGATTCGCGGCAGACTGCGAGCAGCCATCGCACACCCCCCCTGCGCCGAAGCGCAGACCCACGTAGTACGACCTGCATCGGCAGGCCGGCCCGCCGAATATAGCACTACGGCGGCGGGCGCGCAAGCGGGCCCACATCCGGCTGAGGCGCTCTACACCATCCGTCTGGCCGTGATGTCACGTCCCGTGACGGAAGGACCCAGTCCCGAGTTCGCCGAAGCCATGGCCGACGGCCCCTGGGCACCCCCGGGACTCGGGCTAACCCCCTCGGCTCTGGTCCCTTGTCCGGGGGTCTGTCGCGTCTACGGGAGACGGCCGCATCCATACCACCACCTCGCTCCTGAACGCGCCACTGAAGCCAACGTCGTGCGGCGTTCTGGGGAGATCCTACGGAGTCCCACGGGACTTCCGGCGCCTCCCGCGGCCGGTAGCAGGCTGTCACAGGGCAATCGGTCGATCCGCTTCACCTTCCCCTTCGTTTCGGCAACTGGCGATGCCCTGAGCGCGTTCAGAGTGGGTGCCGTATTGGAGGTCCGCTCCGAAAGTGATATAGTCTGGCTGCGACAGGACGGACGTTTCATTTCGATGGCCGCTGGCCACAGCGGGCTTGCCCGCGGTGGCCGACGTCTGTCCTGTCGCAAGGCTGGCGGCCAGGTTACCGCGGGCTTTCTTCTGGCCCACGCACCTGGACCGCCACGTCCGGTCATGCAGCCTACTGTGCGCGGGGAGGACAGGATGCAGAGCCTGGCGGACGTCGTTGGTGACCTCAGGGCGCGGGTGGCCAAGCTCTTCGCCAAGAGTGGTCAGATCAATGAGGAGGAAACCAAGTCAGCACTCATCACTCCCATGCTCCGCGCGCTGGGAGTGGGATTGTGAAGATCCCGACGAGGTGCGATGGGAATACCGCTACAAGCCCCAGGACAACCCCGTCGACTACGCGTTGTTCGTCGCCGGCAGTCCTCGCTTGTTCGTGGAGGCGAAATCGCTCGGGCGTGACGTCGGGGATCACAGGTGGCGCATGCAGACCGTGAACTACGCCAACGCGGCCGGTGTCGACTGGTGTGTGCTCACGGACGGCAACTTCTGGCAGATCTACCGGAGCAACGCCTCGGGCGACCTGGACAGCAAGCTGTTCCTCTCGACCTGCTTGCACTCGCAGGATGGGAGTGCTCCCGCCTACGAGCCGGCCTCCGTCCTCTTGCTGATTTCCAAGGAGAAGCTGCCCGAGAACAAGATAGAGACCTTGTGGACCCGCTTGAATGTCGATCGCCGGGGGACACAGGCATTGCAGGACTCGGTCAGGGAGAAAGACGCGAGTCGGATAGGAGTCGTCCGCAAACGGAGCGGCCTGACCAAGAACGAAGTCCTGGGGTTCCTGGATCGCGTCCGGATCACAACCGGGATCTCCGGCTCAGATCCGCTGCTGGCCGATGCCGCGAAGCCACCGCCGGAAACATCGACCAGGCCTGCCCATCCGGATTCCGGGCCGGTGGCCCCAAAGCTGCCCACGCAGCACGAAGTGGAGGTACCGTTGCTTCGCGCAATCCTGAAGCGGGGCGGCGAGATCAAGATGCGGAATCAGGGCGAAGAGATCGACAATGAGCTTGCCGATGCTTTCCAGCTTACCGATGCGCAACGCACGGCCCACCTGGCCAATCGTACCGAGACGGTATGGAGCAATCGCATCCGCTGGACGCGGATGGCGCTGGTGAAGAAGGGCGATCTCGATGGCAGCCGGCGAGGGATATGGGCCCTGACCGAGCAGGGGCGCAAGCGGGCGGGCGACTGAATAGGAGTGGACCTCGCCGCCGCAGCGCGCGTCGGGAACATGACCGCGCCGTTATTCGACACGTCTCGCTTCCTGCCCGGCGAAGGCCTCCCAACGAGAAACGATGACACTGGCATAGCGGGGGTCGAGTTCGACGGCATAGGCGGTGGCACCGGTGCGTTCGGCGGCGATCACGCATGTTCCCGAGCCGGCGAACAGATCCAGACAGATCTCGCCCGGCTGTAGGTGATTCCGCATGGGACGCTCCCACAGCTCCGTTGGCTTGCAGGTGGGATGGGAATGGTCCGTCTGCCGCTGCACCTGCCAGACCGTAGACTGGTTGCGTTCGCCCAGGAACTCATGGCGATCCCGCCATCCGTACAGGCAGGGCTCATGTTGCCAGTGGTAGTCAGAGCGGCTGAACTGGAAGCCCTCCTTGACCCATATGACCTCCTGATGGACGGCGACGCCCACCGCGGCCAGCGCGGCCAGGAAAGCCGGTCGAGTGACCGAGGCGTGCCAGACATACCAGGCGGCATCATCGGCGATGTGCGGCAGCGCCGCAGAGAAGGCATCGGTGAGGAACGCCTGGAGCTGTGAGGCGTCGAGATCATCGTTCTCGATGGCTCGATAGACGATGCCGCCGCTGTGCTGTCGCCGATGGGCATTGCCGTCGTAGTTCACTCCATAAGGTGGATCGGTCGCCACCAGCTTCGCGACATCTCCGGCCATGAGCCTGCTCACTGCGGCGGGGTCGGTACTATCGGCGCACCCTAAGCGGTGGCGTCCCAAGTGCCAGATCTGGCCGGGCTGCACGCGCGTGGGGCCCTGCTGCTGGTCCGCCGCCGCCATTGCCTGGTCGGCGTCGAAGGTCTCATCTCTGCCCCGCTTCTCTGCTGCGTCCAAGCGCAACAGCAACTCCGCAAGATCGTCCTCGCCCCAGCCGGTGGCGTGAAGCTGCTCCTGCGCATCCAGATCGCGAAGGAGTTGGGCGAGCGCCGCCTCATCGTCTTCTGCGAGATCACTGGCGCGGTTGTCCATGGCGAGGAACGCTTCCGGATAGGGGCCGTTGTAGACGTGGCAGGCGATCTCCGTCCAGCCCTCAAGCTTCGCCGCCTCCACCAACCCGTGGCCGGCGAGAATCGTCCCGTCCGGAGTGATCACCACCGGCTTCTGCTGGCCGTGCACCCGCAGGCTCTCCCGCAGCACCAGCAGCTGATGCTCGCCGTGACGGCGGTAGT
The DNA here is from genome assembly GCA_050010895.1 of Armatimonadota bacterium. GTDB lineage: Bacteria > Armatimonadota > Hebobacteria > Hebobacterales > Hebobacteraceae > JBEKKD01. The sequence continues at coordinate 138 of JBEKKD010000467.1, read as the reverse complement.
TCAGTGGGTGCGGCCTTAGCCGGGCGATAGGCCACATCTGCACCGTCAGGCCTTTCACCAGGCCCGCTTCGCGGATGGGGTCACGGCCGGAATGGGGATCAGCATCCCCGGCACTTGGTGTGGGCTGCTGTTGCGATG
>JBEKKD010000466.1:0-3808 GCA_050010895.1 Armatimonadota bacterium | reverse complement strand
AACATCCCCGGGGCCGTCCTTTACGTCAAATCTATCATTGACACTGTCATCCCGAGCGACTCGCCACCCGAGGTCCGTAGGGCAGGAGCGTGTCTCCTGCCCCTCACGAGCTCCTCGCGCGCCCGGCGGAGCCGACCGGAGGGAGGCGACTCCCTCCCCCCATCAGCCCGGTCACGTGAGGTATGTCAATGACAACTCGGCTTGAGCCCGAAGGCGCCCCACATCTGGCACATGCCGTCGTAGAAGCCGCCCCAGGTGTCGCGTTTCGCTCGGGAATCAGCCGCCCCCGGATAGCCGTAGCAGACCAGCAGTCCTGTCGCGCGCCAGGACGTATCGGGAGCGTAGTTGCTGAGAATGTCCTCCGAATTGTACCAGGCGGCGTGGCCGTCACCGAAGCCGACGTTGCTGCCGCCCAGGTGCCGGGCGTGCCCGTATTGCTTCCGCACCTCAGTGTCGCCGTAGTTCAGATATTTGGATGCGCCGCAGTCCTGGCTCCAGGAGCAGTTGGCCCAGTCCACCCAGTTGCCGCCGCAGCAGGATAGGGAGTTGGGGCTGGCGCCGCACATCGCATAGGCGTCCGGGTAGGCCACCTCCAGCGGATTCTCAATCCGCCGACCTACGGAGGTGTCGCCGCATACCACGAATTTGGCCGGATCGTCCATCTGCGAAGTCTTCACCTCGCGCATCTCGATCGTGTTGATTGAGTTCAGAAACGCGCCGGAGCCCGTGGCGTCGGCGCCGCCCTGCAGGATCGAGTCGGTGGTCGCGCCGCCCCAGCCCGGCGGGTAGGGGTCGCTGCACTGGCCCACGCCATAGCTGCCCCAGGTCAGCGGATCGACCATGTTCACCCGCTTCCACCAGTCCATGCCCTCGGGCTTGGTGATGCCGTGGACGCCCGAGGCGCGTGCCGAAGGGCAGGTATACACGTCGCGGTTCTTGACGTACTCATCCAGAATCACCGGGGTCTGCAAGTACGGGTTCATCAAGGTGCCGGCGCTCAAGGCACAGCCATTGGTCGCGGTAGGGTGATCCGGATGAGCGCCGGCATTCACTTCCGCCCGATGCTCATTCGGCCACAGCCGGTCGTAATCCGTCAGGTAGATCTGCACCGCCATGGCGATGTTCTTCACATTCGACAGGCACTGAATCTTGCGGGCTGACTCGCGCGCCCGCGCGAAGACCGGGAACAGCATTGCAGCCAGAATCGCAATGATCGCGATCACCACCAACAACTCAATCAGCGTGAATCCCTTCCGTCGTGCAAGCATCAGTGCATCCTTTCTGTGAGATAGTCACACTGTTCATCGCACGCGATATCGGGAACAAGCTGCGCGGCTGGGCATCACCTCCTCTCTCTCATCCCGCGGATCACAAACGAAGAAGGCGCGCCCGAATGGACGCGCCTTCGTATCGGCGTTGACAGATAAAGCAAACCAGTCGCCCGGCTCCATCTCCACTTCACGGGACAGCCCTGCGTGTACAAAGTACCAGGCGAAACCACGATAGCCCCAACGAGATGGTCTGTCAAGAACTCGGGTCGGGCAGGCGCCGACAGTGTCATCCCGAGCGACTCGTCCGTCAGCTGACGGAGAGGGGCGAGTTACGCGAGGGATCGAGACCGACGGAGCCGACCGGAGGGAGGCGACTCCCTCCCCGTCAGGAGCACGAAGTTCTGTTGCTTGCCGTTGCTTCGGTACTTCAGTGCCGAAGCCCTCCAGAGGCGGACAAGCCCCTCCGTTCGCTCCCGCCTCTACTTCCCCGCGGCCCTCCAGACGAAGACCTCGCGGCGCTGTCTGCTCAGGGTCTCCTCGATCTGCTGCCCGGTCACCAGACCCATCTCCAGCAGCACCTGCTTGATGGGCTGCTGCGTGCGGCGCTGCTGCGCCAATGCCGAGTTCAATTGCCGCGGCGTGATCCGGCCCAAGCGAATCAGCGCTTCCCCCAGCGCGTGCTCGTCGGCGGAGCCGCTGGGCGGAGGTATGCGCTCCTCATCCCTGGGCGGGCCGGCCGAGAACGCGGACACTACCTGGAAAGCTGCGGCGAGGAGAATGGTGGCGCCCAGCGCCCACCAGGAGTCACGATGGTGAAGGTAGGCATGACCGAACGAGCCCCCGGCCATGACGGCCAACACCATCCCCGTGACCACACGCTTGACCTGCATTGCACCCTCCCTGCGCGTCTGCCACTCCAGGGGTTATTCCACATCGCGGGGGGAGGGCGATGATCGGCGTGTATCACCGTTGCGTCGGTACTTCAGTGCCGAAGCCCCTCCGTCAGTGCCCTTCACGTCCGCGCCATTCAGGTGATGGTCATCTGATCTGCTCATCGCCAGGCCCTCGCTCGGCTCAGTCTGGCTCGGTCATCCCTCATAGCGGCACGGCCTCCCGCAGCACTCTCTCCCGGACGCGTTCTCGAAGCGTCTTCTCAGGGGCCACATCCACTCTGCGGCCGAGAAGCTCCTCCAGGTCAGCAATCATCGCACCATGCTGCAGCAGACTGGTCCCCGGCTCGAACTCGACCAGGAAGTCCACGTCGCTGGTCTCGTCTGCGTCGCCGCGGGCGGCCGAACCGAAGAGGCGCACGTTTCCCGCGCCGTGCGCACGGGCGATGCGCAATATCTCCTCGCGTTTGCCTTCCACAAGCTCTCGCAGGTCCGCCACGCTATCCTCCACCGGATCGGCCCATCGCCAGTCCCTCACGCGGTTAGTCTAGCCCGATCCTGCTCCGCGGGCAAGGTGCGAGAGGAACAATGCCCCTCCGCGTCTATCGCGCGGCGGGCGGCGCGGCTTCGGCGGTCTGCCGCGTGTCGGTGGCCATCCCCATCAGCTCGGGCACGGTGACGAAACGGTAGCCCTTCTTCAGCAGACCGTCCACCAGGATCGGGAGCGCCTGCATCGTCTTGGTGCGGTCGAAATGGCGGTCCACCGCGCCGTCGTGCGCGAGGATGATCATGCCCGGTCGAGCCAGATTGATCGCCCGCTGCGCCATCTGCTGCGGGCTGCGCCGGGGATGATGCTCGAGCTCGATGGACCACATGATCACGCGGTAGCCCAGCGCCGCGGTCGCCCGGTACACATCGTCGTCCCACTCGCCTCTCGGCGGCCTCATGAAGCTCGGGCGCGAGCCGGTGATGCGGGTGATCTCGCTGTCGCACAGCTCGATCTCGGACACGTCCTGGCGCTCGGAGAGCCGGGTCATCTCATGATGGTCCCAGGTGTGGTTTTCGACGGCGTGGCCCTCGGCCGCCATCCGCTTGATGATGTCCGGATACAGGCTGCCCTGCCGCCCCACCACGAAGAAGGTGAACTTGGCGCCCTTCGCCCGCGCCAGGTCCAGTACCACCGGCGTGTAGACAGGGTCGGGCCCATCATCGAAGGTGAGCGCCACCACCTTCTGATCCGTCGGGACCGGGACTCTCCACACCACCCCGCGGGGCGCGGGGCGCGCCTTCACCGCCGGCGGGGCAGGCACGCGGCCTCGCGCGGCGTCGGTGACCAGCCAGCTTGCCGCAGCAAGAAAGAGAACGATTGCACCTACGACCAGTTTCACACGCATACCCAAAACGACTCACCTTCTCCCCGCGCGGCTCCGGCGAAGCTCAGGGGCGGCTCCGTGCGGTCCGGAACGCCCCGAGGAACGCGCGGAACGCGATGCCGCCAGCAGTTCGGCGGCATCGCCAGGCCTCGGCGCGCCCACCGCTTCATATCTACCTCTTCTGCCGCGTATCGTGTATTTCCCCCGCGCGGGGCGGTTCTGCTAACGGCGGGCGACCCGGATGGGTCGCCCCTACTCGCCGGCACAGAATGCC
>JBEKKD010000465.1:0-3846 GCA_050010895.1 Armatimonadota bacterium | reverse complement strand
GCACTGCTTGGGCAGGTTGCCCACCCTCACCGGCGCGAGGCCGGACTTGTCGGCCACCACCGGCACCTCCACCGAGCACTGGTCCGGGAGGTTGGTGATTAGCCCGTCGTTCGGCACGGTGGCGTTGAACTTCACGGTTTGCCCGTGCAGGAGGGCGAGGGCGATCCGTGAGGCGTACTCGTGGGAACGTCCCAGGTGGATCTCGACCGTCCCGTCCGCGTACGCCTTCAGCTCCTTCTCCCACTGCTCCCTGCGATAGCGGCTGAGCACGACACCGTGGCGGCCCTCGCTCCAGTTGCCATCGTGCTTGAAGTATTTCTCCATCAGGTCGGGTCGCTTGCGGAACCACCAGTTGTACTCGGAGTTGTGTCGGCTCGATTCCGTCGGGTAGTAACCGAGCGTGAGGAACATCTCGTTTCGGACGGGATCTTCCCAGAACTTCTTCGGGTCGTCCATGGCTCGGCGCAGCTCGGGATAGGCATCCGTGCCATTGCGCTCGAAGCGCAGCGCCCACGCCTGGTGGTTGATCCCCGCGCATTCGCACACGATCTCCTCGCTCCGGGCTCCGATGAAGTGGCCGAGATGCCCGCCCATCCCCTGGACGCTGTGGCAGAGTCCGACCAGCTTGACCGATGCCGCGCGATTGATGCCGCGGCAGAGCATGCTCATGGGATTCGTGTAGTTGAAGACGTAGGCGGCGGGAGCGTAGCGCTCGACGTCGCGGCAGATATCGAGCATGGCCGGGAGCGTCCGCAGCGTCCGGAAGACGGCGGCGGTGCCGTAGCTATCGCCCACGTTGAAATCGATCCCGTACTTCATCGGAATCTCGATCTCGGCGCGGATGCCGTCGGGGCCGTGCGCCAAGATGGTGATGATGACGATATCGGCGTCCTTGAGTCCGGCGCTGCGATCGGTCGTCGCTGCAACTTTGGCGGGGTACTTGCCCACCTGCACGATTCGCTCCACAGCGTTCTTCGCGTAGGTGAGACGCTCCGCGTCGATGTCGATGAGCGAAAGCGTAGAGTCCGCCAACTCTGGGTATGACAGCATGTCCGCGATGAGGGTGCGCGTAAAGCCGAGGCTTCCCGCTCCGACAAATGCGATTTTCGCCACGCCTGATTCTCCTTGTCTCGATTCGTGAGGAACGCCGATGCGGCCCGCATAGCATGTTCGCCGACGCGTACCGGCGCGCCTACTGCGCGGAGCTGGTCTTTTCTCATAGAGGGTCAGGGGGAGATGTGTAGGGAAGGACGTCTGCTGGCAGGCCGCTCGGGCGCCCTGCTCGGCCTTCCAGCCCTGTCCGCCGCCCATCTGGCGCCGTTTTCCCGCACCTATGGAATAAACACATGGGTGTTCCAGTGCCGGCGCGTTCCCGGGGCCGCGAGGGATGCGCCGGCGTGACCTATTGGGAGGCAGCAGAATGGCGAAGACATCGGTGACGGAAAAGTGCCCTCTTGTGGCTAAGGCGGCCGACGCCGCAGGGCAGTCTGTCCACCCTGTACTCTCCCGCGTGGACTGCGCGGCGGCTGTGATCCTGTCAGAAGCCGATGACCCCGAGCGCTGCACGCAGGCTGCGGACGCGGTAAAATGCATCGCGTCGCTGACGGAATCGGTCGCTCAAATGGGAACCCAGTACCAGGCCGAGAAGGCCGACCTGCAGGCACAGGTGGCGCGTCTTCAGCGCCACCTCATGTGGCGAACGGCCGCGGTCGAGATGCTGCTGCTGGGAGTCGCTTCCATAGCAGCCGTCATCTGGCTGACCCACTGGTGGCCGTGGCGGTAGCCCAGTCGTAGACGCACCTCCCACTGCCGGCGCGCGCCGGCAGCTCTCATCCGCGTCCATCCCCTGTAAAGGTGGATCACAAACCAGGGCCGGATGCGGAAGAACTACGGACGTTCGCCCTTACTTCTTTGGGCGAACGTCATTCCCGAACACCCGAGCGAGATGCACACGCCTCGTTCGGGTCTCCTCGCGTTCGTTCCCACGCCACCATCGCGGAACGCGTCGCCGACGTGGAAACTGGAAGACTGGAGGCGTTGGCGCGCAGCCACCGCCCGGACTACGAAGTAGAGGATCCGCCGGACAGGGCGCAGACAACCACAGGGCGACTGATACAGCGCGTTCCTGCACGGTCGTTGTCTGTGCGCGAAGCAGGTCGGTTCCCCCGCTTTCGGAACGGATGATTCATCCGGTCAGCGCCCGCACGAGCGTATAGGAGGAGACTTCCATGTCATCAGATCAGCCGGCCCCATGCGAGTTGTTGGAGGCGCGGTTCGTCGATCTCTTCGGCCGAGTGAAGGCGATGGCCATCCCACTCGACCGCCCGTCTGCCGACCTCGATGAGGTGGCCGATGACCCGGCCGTGAAGCGAGGCATTCACGTCGACGGATCCAGTGTGGCCGGCTACATGGCGATCGAGGACTCCGACCTCCGTCTTGCCCCGGACAAGACGACCGTCTTCCGACTCCCGTACGACTCCAGGCGGGCGGCCGCGTACTGCGATGTCTACAGTCGCGGCGATAACAGCGCGCCCGTGGACGCGGATCCGCGCGGCCGGCTGAAAGCCGCGCTCGCGCAGTACCTGAGCCCCGGCCAGCGAGTCGAGATCAAGCCGGAGCTTGAGTTCTTCCTGCTGCGGGACGGGAAGCCGGCGGACACCGGCGGGTACATCGACATCTACCCCAACGACGGCCTCTCGGAGCGGCTGAACGAGATCTTCGTGTCCCTCCAGCAGATGGGCATTGCCGTGGAGCGCGTGCATCACGAGAACGCCCCCGGCCAGGTGGAGGTGGAGATCGATTTCGCGCCCGCCCTCACCCAGGCCGACCGGCTGGTGTCGGCAAAGACCGCCATCAGGGCGCTCGCGCACCGGGCCGGGCTGGAGGCGAACTTCATGCCCAAGCCTATTGCCGGGATCGCCGGTTCCGGGATGCACGTGCATTTCAGGCTCTACGACGGCGATCGCAACCTCTTCGGCGGCCCCGACGCGAAGCTCTCCGACACCGGCCGGCACTTCGTCGCCGGGCTGCTGGAGCACGCGCCCGCGCTGACTGCGATCTGCAATCCCTCGGTCAACTCCTATAAGCGGCTCGTCCCGGGCCACGAGGCGCCGGTCTACATCTGCTGGGGTTACCGCAATCGCTCATCGCTCGTGCGCGTCCCGCTGGCGGCCGACTCCTCGAAGATGTCCGTCGAGTTGCGCTCCCCCGACGCTACCTCGAATCCCTACCTGGCGCTCGCGGCCATAGTGGCCGCCGGCATGGACGGCGTGCAGCGCAAGTCCGAGCCGTCTGAGCCGCGTCCGGAGAATGTCTACGAGTTCACGCCGGGGCAGCGCCGCAGGTTCGGTGTGCGTCCCCTGCCAGGTACGCTTGGCGAGGCGCTGAGCGCCCTCGAGCGAGATAAGGTGGTGCTGAGCGCGCTCGGCGAATCGGTCGCCCCGCGCTTTCTCGAAGCCCACCGCGCAGCCTGGGAGGACTACCTCCACGGCGTGGTCACCGACTGGGAGCGGCGCCGCTACGCGGACTACTATTGACTTTCGCCCGGAGAAGTAAGGGCGAAAGTCATCAGAAGACCGGCAAATGCCTGAAGGAAGGCGTTTTGCCCAGTGTTCCTTCATTGGGCGAACGTCCGCGGACCCTCATCCGGGTACGCGCCGCAGGGATCGGGGCAGGAGCCATGCTCCTGCCCTTCGTATTTTGGAGGCGGCTCCGTCGGCCGCGAGATCGCTCGCGGGAGGAGAGTTGCCCCCCTGAAGCGAACCACATCCTGGGCGTATTATCCTCTTGCGATGGCAGGCGGCCGTCATTGGCCGCGGCCCATCTCATGCCTGCTGACATGCGGGA
>JBEKKD010000464.1:0-3855 GCA_050010895.1 Armatimonadota bacterium | reverse complement strand
CATCATCAAGGCGAGAGTCCAACTTCTGCGTGACCTCGGTCCCGCGCTGTCCCCTTTCAATGCCTTCCTCTTCCTGCAAGGGCTGGAGACGCTGCCTCTGCGGATTCGTCAGCAGTCCGCGAACGCGCTCGCCGTGGCCCAATGGCTGGAGAAACACCAGGCGGTCTCGTGGGTGAACTACCCGGGGTTGGCGAGCCACCCGGACCATGAACGGGCGAAGCGGTTTCTGCCGGAGGGTCAGGGAGCGATCATCGGCTTCGGCATCGAGGGAGGCCGAGATGCCGGGACCAAGCTGATCGATTCGGTGAAGCTCTTCTCGCACCTGGCGAACATCGGTGACTCCAAGAGCCTGATCATCCATCCGGCTTCGACGACCCACCAGCAACTGACCCCTGAGGAGCAGGCGTCCACAGGCGTTACCGATGATTTCGTTCGCCTTTCAGTGGGCCTGGAGAGCCTGGACGACATTATCGCCGACCTGGACCAGGCACTGGCGGTTTCGCAGCGACAGGGATGAGACTCGTGGATCAGGCTAGCTCAGTCGGAGTCGTCACAACCCGGCAGATCGCGTTCGCCCAGCCACCGGCCGCGCTCGCACTCGAGTGCGGACGGGAGCTGGGGCCGATCACGCTCGCCTATGAGACGTACGGAGAGCTGAACGAGCGGCGCGACAACGCGGTCCTCATCCTGCACGCGTTCTCCGGCGACGCGCATGCCGCGGGCTATCACGAGGGCGACGACAAGCCAGGCTGGTGGGACATCATGATCGGCCCAGGCAAGGCCTTCGACACGGAGCGGTACCTCGTGATCTGCTCGAACGTGATCGGCGGGTGCAGGGGCTCGACGGGTCCCAGCTCGGTGAGCCCGGAAACCGGACGCCCGTATGGTCTGAGCTTCCCGGTCGTGACGATCAGGGATATGGTCGAGGCCCAGCGTCATCTCATCGACCACCTGGGCATCGAGCGGTTGCTATGCGTGACGGGCGGCTCCATGGGCGGCATGCAGGCGCTGCAGTGGGCGATCAGCTACCCCGACCGCGTGGCGCTGGCCATCCCCATCGCGACGACGGCTCACTCCTCAGCTCAGCAGGTGGCCTTCAATGAGGTGGGGCGCAAGGCCATTCAGTCGGACCCGGACTGGATGCAAGGAGACTACTATGGCAAGGCGATCCCTCATCGCGGCCTGGCTCTGGCGCGCATGGTGGCGCACATCACGTTCCTCTCCGACGCCTCCATGCGGCAGAAGTTCGGCCGTAGGCTGCAGGACAGGGCCGAGTATGGCTTCGATTTCGTCACGGACTTCGAGGTGGAGAGCTACCTGCGCTACAAAGGCGACAGCTTCGTCAAGCGCTTCGATGCCAACTCCTACCTGTACCTGACGAAAGCGATGGACTACTTCGACCTGAGCCAGGGAAACGGCTCGGTGCGAAATGCCTTCGCCGGCGTGAAGTCGCGGTTCCTGGTGATCTCGTTCTCCTCGGACTGGCTCTATCCCTCATATCAGTCCAAGGAGATCGTGAGCGCGCTGCACCGTAATGACGTGGAGGTCGTCTACTCGGAGCTGCAGACCGATGCCGGACACGACGCTTTTCTGCTTGAATCCGACGCACTGGGCCGGCTCATCAGCAGCTTCCTCCAGCATGGATCGAACGGGCGGTGACATGGCGGTTACGCGATTGGACAGGGCAGTGAACTCAGAACAGAAGATCAATCACCTTGCGCCGGAGCATCGCCTGATCGTGGACCTGGTGGAGCCAGGGACGCGCGTGCTCGATCTCGGCTGCGGCGAAGGCGATCTGCTCAAAGCCCTGCAGGTCGAGAAGCAGGCTCGGGCGGAGGGAGTCGAACTCTCGGAATCCTGTATTCAGGCCTGCGTTGCCAAGGGTCTGTTCAGCGTCCATCACGGCGACCTCGACGAGGGCCTCGCCGAGTACGCCGACAAGAGCGTGGATTACGTGATTCTCACCAACACCATTCAGGTGCTGCACCGGCCGCTTCTTCTCATCCGCGAGATGTCGCGGGTGGGGAAGAAGTGTATCATCAGCTTCCCCAACTTCGGGCACTGGCCGATCCGCCTCCAGCTCTTCTTCCAGGGCCGCATGCCGAAGAGCCGGCGGCTGCCGTATGAGTGGTACGACACCCCGAACATTCATCTCCTCACCATCCGCGACTTCCGGGTCTTCTGTCAGGAGGCCGGCTTGCGGGTGCTCCGGGAGATCGCGATCAGCACCTCCGATGGGCGATGCAGACAGGTCAGGCTGATGCCCAATCTCCTCGCTGATGCCGCCGTCTTCGTCGTCGAGGAGATGCGACCGCGCTGACATCGCGCTCTTTCCAGCGCCGCGCGGGCGTCGCCTCAAGCTCCAGCAGGATCTGTCCCGCGCGGACTTCGTCCCCTTCCTTCACAGGAACGCGCGAGATACGCCCCTCTGCCCGCGAGGCGACCTCCGTGGGCTGGCTCTCGAGGAAGCCCGACAGGACGCTCCGCTGTCGCACCCGCTGGAGCTGCACATACCAGCCGCCGCCAAACCGCAAGCAGGATGAAAGGGATCAGCAGGCGCGGCAGGATTCACTTCATATTCGGGGGGTGACGCCAGAGGGGCTTCGCCGGGATTTTGCGACAATCTCGGCCGATTCCGTCGCACCCGGTAACCCCGGTACCAGGCACGGCAGCGCGAATACCGCGAACAGCAGGAGAGACCGTCGCATCACATCGTTCCAGGCCGGCTGCCTCGGTTCAGACCGGCCCGCGCTCCTCGCTGCTCACGCTGCACCCAGGTGACGTGCTCGCCGGCGGTACTCCCTCGGTGTGCAGCCGAAGTGCGAAGCAAACCTCCGATCGAGATGGCTGCCATCCACGAAGCCGGCATCACTTGCGATCGCGGCGATCGGTCGATCGGTGCTCGACACGCGATGGGCCACGAACGAAAGACGCGCTCGTAGGGCGAAGCTGCCAAAACTCGTCCCCATGGTCGCGCGGAAAAGCTCCTGGAAATGCGACCGGCTCAATCCGCACCTCTGTGCCGCTTCCATCACGCCGACTCGGCGCCACGGCAGTGAGCGAGCCAGGCCGATCGCCGGCATCAGGCGCGTCAGCGCCCCAACCTGGACGTGACCAGAGGGCTCCGGTCTGTCAGCTTCCGGCCACGCTCGGCTCAGCTCCAGCAGCAGGTACAGAAGGCCGAAGCGCGCCGCGCTCTCCCAGCCGCGCTGCCGTTCCCCCTCCTCGCGAGTCAGCAGACCCGCGACAGTCAGCACGGTTCTGCGCAGCTCGGGAGAGGTGATGCGCGGGCGCTGTTCGGGCGCCGCAGCGAACAGCGTGGGCCATGGCAACTCGCCGAGCATCTCATGCCCGAGAAAGTCCGGCGCGAAGACGAGCACGACGTCGCGGAACGGAGCTCTGGCCAGGCGCGGCCCATGCGGCTCGTAGGCATTGCTCAACCAGACATCACCCGGGCGACAGAGCGTAACGACCTGATCGAAGTGCATCTCGACCTCACCGGCCAGCAGCACTCCGACCTCGAAGCCCCGATGCATATGGAAGCTCGGCGGGCCGAACCAGTCACCCTCGCCGCTGACCGCCCAGAGAAGGTCGCGCCCTGCTGGGATGCCCTGATCCAGCGACGACACGGAGGAGTCAAGTGCCACCTCGCGCCTCTCGAATCATTCGTTCGTGCGGACGATTGTACAAGAAATCCAGACCTCTGCGCAACACCCCCTGCGCCCTCGCATGCTACCATCCGGCGAGATAGACCCCTGGCAGCGGGCAGGGCCGGGCAGCATAGATCCTCGTTATCCTGTCCTGCTCTCCGTTTCCCCGTGGGGCTACGGCCACTCCGCCGGCCTTTGCCCATCG
>JBEKKD010000463.1:0-3879 GCA_050010895.1 Armatimonadota bacterium | reverse complement strand
CGTCAGGCCTTTCACCAGGCCCGCTTCGCGGATGGGGTCACGGCCGGAATGGGGATCAGCATCCCCGGCACTTGGTGTGGGCTGCTGTTGCGATGTCATCTCTATCACTCCTGTCGTGGTCTCGGTGCAGTGCTACCGCCGGTCACTCTTCTGCCCTGTCGGCCAATGGCGCCGCTTCCGCCGCCTCGATCACTGCATCAATCGCTCGATCCACATCACGCTCGCCGTCGGGTGGGATCGTCGGCAGTGAGCTCACCGCGTCAACCTGTTCCCGGGTCGCCAGTCCGCGCCCGATCAGCACCGCCTCTTCCTCGGCCGGCAGTCTCCGCCTCGAGCAGTCGTCCCGCCACAGCTCTGCCGGCGTCCGGTTCACCCCCTTGATCGTCGGCCGACCATGCGCCATTTCATAGGTGTAGAAGGCGTGCATCTTTGCCGCCCTGCCCTGCATCCACTCGATCCACCACCCCAGCTTAAAGCTGGACATCTCGACCGCCCGGCCAGCCAGCATCGCCAAGCCCCAGCCTTTCGCGGTCGTGATCGGCGCCGGCTGCATCGGCAACTCGATCAGTGACCTCCCCTGCCAGTGACGCCGCCACCTGTAGCCCACGGCGGCAAACAGCTCCAGCAGCGCCAGCCGCAGCGACCCCAGCAGGCGCCGGTAGCGATGCGAATCCTTTCCCCCAGCCGCCTCCAGCACACCCACCAGCACCCCCCTCATCGCCTCAGCGCCCGGACAGATCGGCAGTCCGGCCACCAGCTCGACCACGCCCCGGACGCCCTTGGCCGCCGCCGCCTCGACAGGCGCAAGCCGCTCCGGAGATGAGTAGAAGATTGCCAAAAGGTCACACCACTCCTTCTCGCCCGGCAACGTCGCCGACCGCCGCCGCAGCTTCTCTTTGGCCGCCGTCTCCAGCGCCGCCACCGCCTGTTCATCCCTGCCCGTCGTCATCGTCAGCCACCTCCCGGAGCAGCCTCTCCACCTCGTCGATGCGCTTCTCCAGCGCCTGCCGCGCCAGCACCGCGATCATCCTGGTGCAGCCCGAAACGATCGAGTCGCACCGCCCCCGATCGAGTTTGCCCCCGATCAGCAGCTGCAGCGCCGCGGTCGCCGTCGCTCTACATTCCTCGGCCGAGCCGAGCCGGATCTCCAGCTCTATCGGCCGCAAGCTCGCCAAGGACGCCAGTCCACCCGCCCGCCGGCTGTCCGCCAGTAGCTTTTTGTGTTCGGCCTCCTGGCTGTGGAACAGGCAATAGACGTTGTTATCGAGCGGAATGCCCCGACAGGGCCGCCCTCCTGCCGTCACGGCAGCGCAGGACCTGCGACTTGCCATGTTCCCGCCTGTGGTTTCCGTCATCGCCTCAGGACCTCTCTTGGCCCAAGATGCCCCTAGAATGCCCGTAGAGCGGAACGGCTTGTCGAGAGCATCACTGTGTCATCGCCGGCCCGGACGCAGACCGACCTCAGGCCCAAGAACAGACCGCCGGCCGCCTATCTCACTCCTCACTGGATCTCGCTCTGTCGCCGGCCTAGTTCTCTATCGTGGCGTCGCTCATGTCTTACGGTCTCAGTGTCTTCGCAAGAGCTCTCCAGGAGCTCACGCTCGCCCGATGCGGCCGGTGTCAGGTCTCTTTGCTGCCATTTTCGGCCCGGCCAAAGACAAGCCGGCCCCTGGGTCCAGATTCAAGGGAGCGACCCTCTATCTCGACTCAGACGCCGGCTGATATCCGCCAGCTCTTCACCCCACCCCACTACGAGGGGGCCAGGGGCCTTATTGTCTTCGACTACGTTGAGATTATACCACGTCAGAACGGACTGGTCAAACTACATTCAAACGCCAGTTCGCCACGGGGTTTGCCTTCTGCACATAGTATGGCTCACCCAGGGTCCGCTTGGCGCGGATACGGCGACCCGCCCATTTCACCTCAGAAGTCTCGGCCGCGGCTGCGTGGGGGCCAGGGCATGGTGTGCCAAGCTTCCTCACAGCCTGCCCCTGCGCGCTCATCTGTGGATGAGCCACCGTGGCTCCCCGCGGGCATCGGACAGGAACCAATCCCGCAGAGGAAGTGCGAGCAGCTTCTCACCTATAGTGGGCTCCTGTGGAAGCCCCTGCCCTGCTTCGGCGAAGAGCTCTTCGTCCTCTGGGCTCGGCCCGCCGTGGGACTCGAACATGAGTTGGCTGTACACGAACTGGAGGACGTGGTTCGCGACGAGTCTCCTGCCCTCGTCGTCCGACGGGAGCGCCACCCGTTCCTGCGCTGAAGGCGCGCCGGCCAGCTCCTCCAACTTGCCGAAGAGGGCCAAGGTCGTCTGCTCCAGGCCCACCGCGTACGTCTCGAAGATACCGAGTTCATCGGGTTCGTTGGTGAGCGCCAGCGCGTTCAGCATCACTTCGTCCGAGACCTCGACGAGGCTCGGTGTGGCCGACTGCAGCCTCTTCGCAATCAGAGGATCCGCGGCGTGGAACCTGCGCTGTAGCTCCGCCGCCGCTGCGCGCACTTCCCGCCGCACCTGCTGCACGAACTCGCGAAGAAGCGGCCGCTCGGGATCAATGGCGCGCGAGTAGGCGCGGGCCAGGGTTGTCGCTGTAGTATAGGGCCTGTCGGGGCGGACTCGATTCCATTCCCTCCGAAGCGCACCCCAAACGCTGACGGCAGGGCCGCTGTGTCCGGGGAGGAATGGGTCGGGGTGCTCCTCGCGCACGCGCTCACCGCGTATCAAGTCGAGGAAGCCGACGATGCGCTCGGATACAAAGGCGAGCAATTCCGCGTTGCGCTCGCGCTCCTCGGGCGTTCGGTAGTGCCACATACCCCTGCGGGGTAGCTTGCTACGGAGAGCGCCATTCAGCTTCCTTCCTGCTTCTTTGTTCCTCGCGAGGTATTCAACGGCATGGGCGCCGGCCAGCTTGAAGGCGTACTGGAGGAAATCTTCACTCAGTCTCAGCTGCTCGGCAATATCCCCCAGGTCGTACGTCCCACGATGCTTGGTGTAAAACACGGTGCTGACACGAGCACGGAACTCCAGGGGCAACGGGAAGGGGCGCGCGAGGACTTGATCGAGCCGCTCCTGCACACGCGGCCAGTCTTCGTCGAGTAACTCGCGCCACTTCCGCGGTAGAACCGGTTTCGTTTCCTCGTTGTGTGTCACTGCCCGCGGTACCATTTGCGACATGTCGCAAAAGCATTCTACGTCAAGTCGGGAGAAACGGAAAGCACAGGAAGCACGCGGCAAGATGCCGCGGAGAGGAGACCCGAATGGCGGCAACTGCTGTGTTGACGGTCACGCCGCATGAAGCGGCGGCCCGGTTGGGGCTAGGCAGGGGTACGGTCTATCGTCTACTCAAGGCCGGGAGGCTGCCGGCCGTCAAGGTCGGCAAGCGGCCGCACTTTCGTATTCCGGTGCGGGCATTGGATGAGGTGCTTCGGAACCCTGAGCGGCTGAGCATCGGTAGCGCGAAGGAATCTCGGTCCGAATAGGTTCGCGTCCAGGTACCAGCCGACGGTGCAGGCCGTGGGCAGGCGACGGCGCAGGAAGGCGGGGTGCCGCCATGGGTGTGCGCGCGTCTGTGTCGGATGGGGCTGGCGCTGCCCGTTCGGAGGGTGAGGGCGGGCGGTTGCCGCAGGTCATTGGCGAGTATACACGGATCATCTCCAGGGGCGATCTGATGAGGGTGGGGGAGTTGTTGCGCGAGCACGGTTACCGTCCCGACCTCACGCTGCAGGCTGATCTCAACCGGCAGGAGGCAAGGCAACAAACGAAGCGGGAGAAGCGGCGGCTCGGCCGGCAGGCTGAGCGTCGGGCGCGATCCGAGGGTCGTGGTGGCGGCGTCTGCTCAGTTTCGTGCGACGGCCGGTTAGGCGATGCGAGCGGGGAGCCGTAGG